>CAUVCH010000001.1:0-41641 GCA_963550265.1 uncultured Mitsuokella sp.
TTGCCGACGGCCTGCCGCGTGCGGTGCAGGTGAGCGCCGACCTCTGCGAGCGTCTCATTTTCGTAGTAGATGCGGCGGAGGATCTCCTTTTCCCGCGGCGAGAGTACTCTTACTGCGCGCTTTAGCATGAGGCGGTTGAGCGCGGCTTCTTCCGGTGTGGCGGCAGGTGAGAGCGCGTCCCAAAAAGCCGCGGCGTCTTCTGCAGCGTCCGGGTGTATTTCGCGCAGCCAGCGCTTTTTTGTGCGGCGAAATTCGGCGTAGAGCGCACTTTCCACGCGCATCTTGGCATAGGCGGCAAAGTAGGCATCTGCACTGTCGTCATAGGTGTGGATGGCGGTGAGAAAGGCGAGCTGCGCGATGGAGAGCGCATCGTGCCGGAGCTCCTCGCTCCCCAGGTACGCTTGATGCGCGGCTCTTTTCATGAGGCCTTCGTAGCGGGCGAAAAGCTCTTCTTTTGCCGCGCTCTCGCCCGCCTTGGCGCGCCGAATGAGACGGCGCTCTTCTTCTTTGCTGAGGATGGGAAATGCATTTGTCATAAAAATCCTTCTTTCTAAAACTCTAAAACTTCGGGTCTGCGCGGTAATGCGTGCGCCACGAAACGCCGCGTTACGCAAGCGGTCGTGCACATATGCGCTGAACTCGGCGGAGTTCTTAAACGCGCTGCGCTTGATGGATAGATTAGCGAAGGAAATAGACGGCGTCGAAAGCGGCTTTGTGTCCGGTACGTGCGAAAATCGGCATTTTCGGGCTGGGAAAGGCATAATTTCTTGTAAAAAGAAAGGGGAATGGGCGAAAGGAAAAATTCTTAAGTTTTTTTTAGAAAGAAGAAGGATTTTAGCCAAAGGTGTAGAAACCTATAAATATCAGAAGAAATACTTCTACTTCTTCTGGGGCTTTCAGGGAAGGGGCGGAGATTTCTCCGGCGCTTCCGTCGAGTTCCCCCGGCTTTCGAGGGACACAAAGAAAGGGGATGTGCTTTATGGCAACATTCGCTATTCGAGGCAAGAACATCGAAGTCACCCCGTCGCTTCGCGAGTACGTCGAAAAGCGCGTGGGCAAGGTTGCGAAGTATTTTGATCAGATCGGCGAGATCAAGGTCAAGCTGACGGTCGACAAGGGGCGTCACATCGTAGAAGTCACGATTCCCATCAAGGGCGGGATTCTCCTGCGCGGCGAAGAAGCGACGATGGACATGTACACGTCGATCGATCTCGTCGTCGAGAAGCTCGAGCGCCAGATTCGCAAGCAGAAGACGAAGCTGGCACGCCGTTTCCGTCAGAGCGGCGGTTTCAAGGCTGAGGCTTTTGCTGAAGCTGAGGTGCCGGAAAGGCCGGAAACAGACGGCGATTACCCGATCGTCAAGCGGAAGCGCTTTACTGTCCGTCCGATGGACGTTCAGGAAGCCATCATGCAAATGAACCTCCTAAATCACAATTTCTTCGTCTATCGCGATGCTGAGACAGAAAGCGTCAATGTCGTCTATCGGCGTACGGACGGCGACTACGGTCTCATCGAGAGCGAGGACTGAATTTGTGCATTCCCATAAAGAAAAACTCTTGCAGGCGCGTCCCGCAGGAGTTTTTCTTATATAGAAGAAGTTTGGTAAGATTGTGCGGCCGGCTGGAAAAGCAGCTTTCTTTTTGCTATAATGACTATGTATTAAGAGATAAGGTGGTGGCGATATGCATGTTGTTTTGAAGATCATCGGTGCGGTTCTGCTTTCCCTGGGCGTATTTGGCGGTTTTGCGTCACATTTTTCCGCGCCGGCTGTTTTTTTCATCGTCTGCGGCGCTGCGACGCTTGCCGGCGGAATTCATTACGGAAAGAAGGAAAAAAAAGCGGCGGCTAAGAAGCCGGATGTCGGACAGCTGTTTGAAGGTGAGCAGGCGGCGCTTGCCGAAGAGATCTTTGACAAGTCGACGGCGGACTTCGCCCGCATCGAAGCCGTGCGAAAGGAGCTGACAGACCCTGCGCTCGGCGACCAGCTCTATAAGATGCAGGAGATCTCGAGCCGTATCATGGGCTATCTCGTCGAGCATCCGCAGCTCGTCGTCGATGCGCGCCGCTTTGTCGATACGTATCAGGATCGCGCGGCAAGCTTTGCCGAAGAGTTCCTCGAGCTTGAAAAGACACGGATTGAGAGCGCGAGCATCCGTCAGACCAAGGATAAGATCCGCACGACGCTCGACACGTTTGATGAAGCCTATCTTGCGGAGTTTGACAAGCTCCTTCATGCAAAGCTCCTCGATGTCGATGCAGAGATCGACGTCTTAAAGGAAACGATGCATGCGGACGGCATCGAGGCGGAGGATCAACCGCAAAGCGCAGAAAAAGAGGCGGGAACGTTCGCCGCCTATGCCGCACCGCAGCAGCCGGAAAGCCGAGGCAGAGAGCCGGTGAACTGCGCGGGGCGCAAGAACAGACAGCGGTTTGGCTTTGGGCAGGGCGGCCCTTTCGGCATCGCGCGCAGGGTGCGGCATATTGCGCCGCAGGCGCCGGCAAAAGGAGGCATGCCGGAAGAGATGCGCGTACGCATCCGGCATAAAAAGCTTGCGGCAGGGCTTCTCGCCATCTTTCTCGGCGGGTTTGGCGCACATAAATTTTACTTTGGCAAGACGGTGCAGGGCATTCTTTACGCGCTCTTTTGCTGGACGAGCCTCCCCTTTTGGGTCGGTTTTGTGGAGGGCATACGGTATCTTGCGATGCCCATGGAAGATTTTTATCGCCAGTACATGGATTCGTCCGCCAATCGGTAAGTCAGCGTGTGGATAAAGAGCAGAAAGAGGAAAAGAAGATGGCAGAACTGAGTCTTGAAGATCTGATGAAGGCGAAGGGCGCTGCAGGAGATACGGCGCCGGCGCCGGTCGATGAAGCCAAGAAGGTCGCCGAGGTCGTCGAAGAACTTTCGCCGGAGGAGCGCGCGAAGGTCGACAAGCTGAAAAATGAGATTGACCCGATGAATTCGCAGGCACTCATCACCTACGGCACGCCGGCACAAAAGCGTATCGCGGCGTTTTCAGAAAGTGTTCTTTCGGAGGTTCGTGCTAAGGATGCGGGCGAGGTCGGTCAGCTTCTCGGCGGGCTCGTGACGCAGGTCAAAAGCTTCAATCCTGAGGGAGCAGAGCGCGGCAGCTTTCTCGCGAAGATTCCCCTTGTCGGCGGTCTGGTGAAAAAGGCGGAAGACCTCAAGCAGGGCTATGAGAAATTGTCGGTGCAGGTCGACCGCATCGCCGGCGCACTCGAGCAGGCGCGCCTTAAGATGCTGAAGGACGTGAAGCGCTTCGACAAGCTCTATGCGGAAAACGTCGCCTATTTCAAAGATCTCGAGCTCTACATCCGCGCGGGCGAGGAAAAGATTCAGGAACTTCGGGAAGAGACGCTTCCGAAACTCGAGGAACAGGCCATTGCCTCGAATGATCCGATGGCGGTGCAAGTCGTCGCGGACTTCAAGCAGACAATCGAGCGCTTTGACCAGAAGGTGCATGACCTAAAGATCAGCAAGACGGTTGCCATTCAGACGGCGCCGCAGATTCGCCTGATTCAGAACAACGACAAGATACTGATCGACCGCGTGCAGTCCGCGATCTATCAGACGATTCCGCTTTGGAAGAGCCAGCTCGTCATCGCGCTCGGCCTGCAGGCACAGCAGAAGGTACTTCAGCTGCAGCGTCAGGTCAACGATACGACGAATGCACTTCTGCGGCGCAATGCGGAGCTTCTCGAGCAGAACAGCATCGAGACCGCGCGGGAGAACCAGCGCAGCATCGTTGATATTGAGACTGTCCGCGAGGTGAACGATCGCCTCGTTCATACGATTGAGGAGACAGTGCGCATCGGTGAGGAAGGCCGCGCAAAGCGCAAGGCGGCAGAGCAGGAACTCACGCAGATCGAAGGGCGCCTGAAAGACGTTCTGCTCGCGCATTCGAGCCGGCGGGCATGAGAGCACGGCGGATTCGGACGCAGGTGCACATTCGCCGCGCGGCGTTTTTGCTCCTGACATTCTTTATTGTCATCGCCCTGCGCTATGGCTGGCTGCAGATCGTGCAGGGCGATGCGCTCGGCGCGAGGCTGAAAGACCAGGTGGATCGCACATTTACGGTGCAGTCCCCGCGCGGCAAAATCTTAGACCGCACAGGGCGCACGCTTGCCGTTTCGACGCTGCTGAAGTCCCTCTACGTCGATCCTCATGCGATTGCAGAGGGTGTCGAGAAGCATAATTTAGACACCCAGGCGATGGCCGAGGAGCTCGCACCAATCGTCGGTCTTCCCGCCGATACGATCCTTTCCGATATCGAGGTCGGCGGCGGGTTTGTCTGGGTCAAGCGCCGCATGGACGATACCACGTATAAAAACGTTCAGGCCTTCCTTAAGGAAAAGGAGTACACTGCGTATTTCGGTTTCAAAAATGAGGCGCAGCGTTTTTATCCGAACGACGGTCTTGCGGCGAATGTCCTCGGCTTTGTCGGGGCGGAGGACAAGGGTCTCGATGGCGTTGAGCAGGCACTCGATGGCTTCTTAAAGGGTGACCGCAGCGAGAAGACACTGACGACCGATCGCGAGAACCGGCCGATCTTAGACTCGATCTTTTCGGGCGGCCGCTACAGCGGCGATCTCTGCAAGGATGTCACGCTGACGATTGACAGCCAGATTCAATTCATCGTCGAGCAGGAACTCGACCGCGCGGTCAAGGAGACGCGCCCGAAAGCCATCACCTGCATCGTCATGGACCCGAAGACGGGCGAGGTTCTCGCGATGGCTTCGCGCCCGTCGTACAATCCGAATCAGTTTGACAAGTATCCGGCGGAGGATTGGAAGAACAGCGCCGTCTCCTTCATCTATGAGCCGGGTTCGACGTTCAAAGCGGTGGTCGCGGGCGCGGCGCTTCAGGAAAGGGTCGTGACGCCGAATCAGAGCTTCGTCGACCCGGGGTTCGTCATGGTGTCGGGACGCCGCATTCAGAATTGGAGCGGCACGAGCTTTGGTAAGGTGACCTTTACCGATGTCGTTAAATACTCACTGAACACGGGCTTTGCGCAGGTTGGGCTTCGCCTCGGGGCGGATCGCCTGACCGATTACGCGATGAAGTTTGGCTTTGGCGTACAGACGGGCATCGACCTTCCGGGGGAAGAGGCGGGCATCTTATTTAAGCCAAACGAGATGCGCGACTCAGATATGGCGACGATGGCGATCGGGCAGAGCATCGCGGTGACGCCGCTGCAGCTCGTGACGGCGATGTCTGCGATTGCAAACAGCGGCGTCCTCTTAAAGCCGCACATCGTCAAGAAGATCACGAATGCCGACGGCTCGACCTACGAGGAGCGTTCGACCGAAGAGGTTCGCCGCGTTCTAGACAGCGCGACGGATAAGACGCTCGTCGGTCTCTTGGAGCAGGTCGTCGCGACGGGCGGCGGGCATAAGGCGGCAGTCGATGGCTACCGCATCGCGGGCAAGACCGGCACGGCGCAGAAGATTCGCCGCGACAGTGCGGGCTATATGGACGGGCATTACATCGCTTCCTTCTGCGGCTTTGCTCCGGTGGAGGATCCGAAGATTTCGGTGCTCGTCCTGATCGACGACCCGAGCAATGGGGATTATTACGGCGGCCAGATCGCGGCGCCGATCGCCTCGCGCATCTTTAGCCAGCTATTTCGGCACATGCGCATACAGCCGTCGAGTGATCCCTTCGCGGGCATGGAAATGGCAAGGCCGGAGCCGGAGAAAAAGACTGTTTCGGACACGGTTCCCGAGGGCAAGGTCGTCGTGCCGAACTTTCAGGGAAAGAGCATCCGCGAAGCCGCAAGTCTTGCCGCAGAGCGCGGCCTCAGCTTTGAAAGTACGGGCTCGGGCGCGGCAAGCGGGCAGAGCATCGCTGCAAACACCTTGGTCGATAAGGATACGACTATCACGGTCTATTTTACGCCGTAGAAACTTAGAAAAAGGGCGCTGCTTTAGCAAGGCACATCCGCCTGTCATGTGCCCTTTTTCGGTTGACACTGGTTTCCCTCTGTTGTAGAATACGAGTGTTGTTGAAGGTTTATAGCGGAGGCAAAAAGGCATTTTTTCGTAGAGAATGCCTTTTTGTCTCATTTAAAGGAGTGCATCAAGTCTATGCCGGATTATCTCTTAGCATTCGTCATTGCGCTTGGCGTAGCGCTCGTTATCATGCCGCTGGTCATCAGGCTTGCCGCGGTGACGGGGGCGATGGATGCGCCGAATGCCCGAAAGGTGCACAAGCGCCCGATTCCGCGCATCGGGGGCATCGGCATCTACCTTGCGTTCATGGCATCGGTCTTTGCCGTCTGCCAGATGACGGATGTTTCTGCAGAGGCCTTGTCGGAACTCATCGGACTCATTGTTTCGGGCTCGATCATCGTCCTCATCGGCATCGTCGACGATTACAAGGACATTCCAGCCAAGGTGAAGCTCCTCGGGCAGATCGTGGCGGCGGCAGTGCTCGTCCTCATGTTTGACGTTCGCATCGACTTCATCACGGATCCGTTCGGCGATTATTTTTACCTCGAGTTTCTCGCGATTCCGGCGACGATCTTCTGGCTCGTGGGGCTCACGAACACGGTGAATCTCATCGACGGGCTCGACGGGCTTGCCGCGGGCGTTTCGACGATCGCCTCGATTACGATCTGCCTCGTCGCCGTGCAGGCGGGCGTTCTCTTTGTCGCCACGATGACGGCGGCTCTTGCGGGCGCGGCGCTCGGATTTTTGTATTACAACTTCAACCCCGCGCGCATCTTCATGGGCGATACGGGGAGTCAGTTCCTCGGCTTCATGCTCGCGGGCGTCTCGGTCATCGGCGCGGTGAAGAGCGCTGCGACGATTGCGCTCATCGTGCCGATCCTCGCGCTCGGGCTTCCCATCCTCGACACGACGTTTGCCATCGTGCGCCGCTATCGCGGGGGCGTGCCTATCTTCCGACCGGACAAGGGACATCTTCATCATCGCCTCTTAGACCTCGGTTTCACACAGCGCCAGGCTGTGCTTCTCATGTACGTTATCAGCGCACTTCTCGGCGTCGCGGCGGTCGCGCTGACGGAGGTCAGCATGCAGATTGCCGTCTGCATCGTCGTTTTCGTCGTCTTTGCCGTGCTTTTCGGCGCAAAGAAGATCGGCATCTTCCGCCTCAGCGATTCGGCACATACGCATTGAGTTTTTTGTCATTGGAAACGGGGAGTCAGCGTTATGGATAAGAAGAAAATCAAGGTGATGACGATCTTCGGCACGCGTCCGGAAGCCATTAAGATGGCGCCGATCGTCCTGGAGCTAAAAAAGCACGAGGTGATCAAGCCGGTCGTCGCCGTCACAGCACAGCACCGCGAGATGCTCGATCAGGTGCTCTCCCTCTTTCAGATAAAGCCCGACTATGATCTCGATATCATGCAGGCGGGGCAGACGCTCTTTGACATCACGGCAAAGGCGCTTTGCGGGCTTGATGCGGTTCTGACGAAGGAGGAGCCGGACATCGTCCTCGTTCACGGCGACACGACGACGACCTTTGCAGGGGCGCTTGCCGCCTATTACCACCAGACGACGGTCGGGCATGTGGAGGCGGGGCTTCGCACGCACCACAAGTACTCGCCGTTTCCCGAAGAGATGAATCGCCACCTGACGGGGTGCATTGCCGATATGAACTTTGCGCCGACGGAGACGAGCGAGCGCAACTTGCTCTTAGAGCATGCAGATGCCTCGTCCATCTTCATCACGGGTAACACCGTGATCGATGCGCTTCATCATACGGTGCGCGAGGACTATGTCTTTGCGGATGCGGCGCTGAAGGACGTTGACTTTGAACACAAGCGCGTCGTCCTCGTGACGACGCACCGCCGCGAGAACCTCGGCGAGCCGATGCGCCATGTCTACCGAGCACTTCGGAAACTGGTGGAAGAATTCGAAGACGTCGAGATCGTCTTTCCTGTACACAAGAATCCGAAAGTGCGCGCTGTGGTTCAGGAGGAACTTGGCAAGCTAGTAAAGGTTCACCTCATCGAGCCGCTCGACTACGAGCCGTTTGCCAACCTCATGAGCCGCGCCCATCTGATTCTGACGGATTCCGGCGGCGTGCAGGAGGAGGCGCCGGCACTCGGTAAGCCCGTCCTCGTGCTGCGCGATACGACGGAGCGACCGGAGGCAGTCGCCGCCGGCACGGTGAAGCTCATCGGCACGAATGAAAAGCACGTCTATGACGAGACCCGGCGCCTTTTGACGAACGCGGCGGCGTATCGCTCGATGGCGGAATCGGTGAACCCCTACGGCGACGGCGAAGCGGCGCGGCGCATCATCCACGCGATTCTCTACCGCTACGGACTGGAAGAAGATCGCCCCGATGTCTTTGAGGTGGAATAAATGCGGGAAAAAGACAGCGGCTGGCGCATGGCAATCAAGGCCTTTGCCATTCTCTCGGGGGCAGGTATCTACCTCTGCGTCTTCATCGGCATCTTTCTCTATCTCGGGCATCTTGCCGATGCTTTCTTTGAGACGGGGAACAAGGCGAAGCTTGTCTTTTTAATTCTCAGCATGCCGTCGGCTTTTTATACCTTGTATCGGCAGCTGAAAACACAGGGCGTCGTCTGACCGCAGCGGGTCAGAGGCGCCCTATCTGTCCATAAAAGAAAATAGCGACAGCGCAGGGTCTTTCTGTGCGATTCAAGTGAGGAGGTTTTTTGCATGATAAAGAAGGCGATTGCCGTCATGACGAGCGGCGGGGACAGTCCCGGCATGAATGCGGCGGCGCGTGCCGTCGTCCGCACGGCGCTCTTTGAGGGCGTTGATGTCTATGGCATCTACAACGGCTATCAGGGGATGCTGGACGATGACATCAAAGAGCTCGACCGAAAGAGCGTCAGCGATATCATCCAACGCGGCGGCACCTTCCTCGGGACGGCGCGCTGCGCGGCGTTCAAGACGCCCGAGGGCCGCAAGAAGGGCTTTGACAACCTAGCCAAGCGCGGCATTGAGGGGCTCGTCATCATCGGCGGCGACGGCTCTCTTACGGGCGGTTCACTCCTTTCAAAAGAGACGGGGCTTCCCATCGTCGGGCTGCCGGGCACGATCGACAACGATGTCTGGGGCATGGACTACACCATCGGCAGCGACACGGCGGCCAATACGATCGTCGGCGCGATCAACAAGCTGCGCGATACGGCGTCTGCGCATCGCCGCATCATCCTCGTCGAGGTCATGGGGCGCCACTCGGGCTGGCTGGCCATGATGGCGGGCATCGCGGGCGGCGCGGAGTACATTCTCGTGCCAGAGGTCAAATTCGATATGGATATCGTCTGCAGGGAGCTGCGCGCGGCATACGATGCGGGCAAGCGCTACAGCATCATCGTCGTCGCAGAGGGCGCGGGCTCTGCGGTCGAACTCGGCAAGATCGTTGCGGAAAGGACGGCGATCGATACGCGCGTCTCTGTCCTCGGTTATATCCAGCGCGGCGGGCAGCCGACGGTCGAAGACCGCATGAAGGCATCTCTGCTCGGTGAGAAGGCAGCGCTTGCGATCATCTCGGGGGCGACGAACGTCGTCTTTGGCTTCAACGAGGGCAAGGTCGTCGGCGTTAATCTATTCGACGCAGTCAACAATACGAAGACGCTCAATCCGGAGCTCGTGCGCCTTTCGCGCGTGCTTGCCTAAGGGCGCTTTTATCGAAAAAGGAGCGGGCAGCCGCTCTTTTTTGATGCCTGAATTAGCAGGCAGGTGATGAATTTCTTCCATGATTTTTTCAGAATGGATTTACAGAGTGGTAGACTTATGATAAAATAGAAAACAGAATTGTAAATTTTTGTATGGATGACAGGATGAAGATCGATGAAAAGCAAGTCAGATAAAGCGAATCGCGTCGCAAAGCCCATTGGCACGAGGCGAAAAAAGGCGCTGGCGCTTGCCGCGGCGCTCCTCTTCGGCTGTACGATTTTCGCAGGCTGCAGCAAGGAGGAGGCCAAGGAAAAGGCACCGCTCGTCAAGACGATGCAGGCACAGGATGCAGAGGGCGAGCGCACGAGCTCTTATTCGGGCGTCGTGCGCGGCCGCTATGAGACGAACCTTGCCTTTCAGGTCGGCGGGCAGATCGTCTCGCGCAACGTGAATGTCGGGGCGCGCGTATCGCCGGGCGATTGTCTCATGACCATCAACCCAAAAGATGTCGTGCAGGAAGCGAATGCCGGCAGTGCACAGGTCTCCGCCGCGCGTGCGCAGCTCTCGCTTGCACAGACAAACCTCGCGCGCTATACGGAGCTGTACAATCAAGACGCCGTTCCCGCTGCCGTGCGCGACCAGTATCAGACGAATTACGACGCGGCGTTTGCGGCATACCAGCAGGCGCTGGCGCAGGCAGCAGAAGCCAACAATGCCGTCGGCTACACGAATCTGACGGCAGGTGCGGCAGGGGTCATCTCGTCCATTACGGCGGAGGAAGGACAGGTCGTCGCGGCGGGGCAGACCGTCATGACGCTGGTCCAGACAAATGAGCTTGAAGTCGAGATCCAAATTCCGGAAAGCCACATTGCAGAGCTCTCGCAGGATGAAGCGGTGAAGGTCGACTTCTGGGCGCTCGGAAGCGCGGGCTCTTCAGAGGGTACTGTCCGCGAGATCTCCCCGACGGCAGACAGCGCCAGCCGTACCTACAAGGTGCGCATCAAGCTGCCAAAGCCGCCGAAAGGGCTATCGCTCGGCATGTCGGCAGATGTCAAGGTTCCCGAACCTGCGGCATCCGGCATCGTCCTGCCGCTCTCTGCGATCTATCAGACGGGCGATGCGCCGGAGGTCTGGGTCGTCGATGAGGACAGGAAGGTCACGCTAAAGGAAGTCAGCGTCGAGGCGTTTGACGACAACAATGTCCGCGTCAGGGGACTCTCCGCAGGCGATACGGTCGTCACGGCGGGCGTTCACAAGCTCCGTGAAGGGCAGAAGGTTCGCATGGAGGAAGAGGAATGAGGAATCTCACCGAGATATCGCTGAAAAACAAGGCGATCGTCTGGTACTTCATCGTCGTCCTTGCGATCGGCGGTGTCTTTGCCTACAAGAACCTCGGCCGCATGGAAGATCCGACCTTCACAATCCGCACGATGGTCATCTCTGCCGCATGGCCGGGGGCGACGGCGGAAGAGATGCAGGAGCAGGTGACGGATAAAATCGAAAAGCGCGTGCAGGATACGCGCGGGCTCGATTCTGTCCGCTCGGAGACCCGCCCGGGGCAGACGACAATCTACGTCAACCTCCGCGAGGATGTGAATAAAGACCGCGTGCGCGATACGTGGAAAGACGTCCGCAACGATGTCGACGAAGGCAGGATTGATCTGCCTAAGGGCGTTGTCGGTCCCTTTTACAACGATCGCTTTGACGATGTCTACGGCAATGTCTACGCGCTGACGGGTGACGGCTACTCCTATGAGGAGATGCGCGAGAAGGCAGAGCTTATCCGCCGCCAGATGATGCAGGTGGAAAGCGTCCAGCGCGTGGAGCTCCTCGGCGTGCAGAAGGAAAAGGTATATGTTGAAGCCGACCGCGCTAAGCTCGCGACACTCGGCATTTCGCCGACGGCGATCATGGACGCGCTCGCGAAGCAGAATGACAAGGCGCCTGCCGCCATGGAGGAGACAAAGAGCGATGATGTTTACCTTCGCGTTTCGGGCGAATTCGACGATGTCGAAGCCATCAAGAAGACGGTCATCCGCGCCGGAACGAAGACCTTTCGTTTGGCGGACATCGCGCAGGTCGAGCGCCGTGAGGAAGATCCGGCGGCGCCGAAATACTTCTATAACGGCGAGCCTGCCATCGGTATCGAAGTTTCGATGGCAGACGGCGGCAATATCTTAAAGCTCGGCAAGGATCTCAAGGCCTTGTCGAAGGGCATCGAAGACGAGCTTCCCGCGGGACTCGAGCTTCATCAGGTCGCCAATCAGCCGGAGGTTGTCGACGATGCGATTGACGAGTTTGTCGAGACGCTCGGCATCGCGATCGTCATTGTCCTCGCCGTCAGTTTCTTTTCACTCGGCGTCCGCACGGGACTTGTCGTCGCGGGCTGCATTCCCCTCGTCCTGCTCGGCGTCTTCGTCTTTATGTATGCGGCGGGGATTCCGCTGCACAAGGTTTCTCTTGGCTCGCTCATCATTGCGCTCGGGCTTCTTGTCGACGACGCGATCATCGCGGTTGAGATGATGAGCGTCAAGCTCGAGATGGGCATGAACCGCTTCGAGGCCGCCTGCTACGCCTTCAAGGCGACGGCGCGCCCGATGCTGACAGGCACGCTGATCACCTGTGCGGGCTTCATTCCCGTCGCCTTTGCCAAAGGCATGGCAAGTGAGTTTTGCAGCACGCTCTTTCCCGTCATCACGGCGGCGCTCATCCTCAGCTGGATTGCCTCGGTCATGGTCGCGCCGCTCTACGGCACCTACCTTATCAAGGTCAAGATAAAGCGCGATGCGGCAGGCAGGATCGACCCATATCAAAGCCGCTTTTACACATGGTTCCGCGGCGTCCTCCACTGGTTCATGACGCATCGTAGAATCGTCCTCGTTGGAACAGCGGCAGCATTTATCCTATCGCTCTGCCTCATGACCTTCGTCAAGCAGGAATTTTTTCCGCAGTCGCTTCGCCCTGAAATCCTCGTCGAGATGCGCCTGCCCGAAGGCTCTTCCATGCAGGCGACGCAGGAGGCGGCAGATCGCATGAGCGATTTTCTAAAAGAGCGCACGGATAAGATGGAAAACTACAGCTATTATGTCGGGCAGTATGCGCCGCGCTTCGTCCTCACCATCGACCCGAAGACCGACCGTGATAACGCTGCACAGTTCGTCGTCGTCGCAAAGGACAGCGCATCGCGCACGGCGCTGACGAAGGAGATACAAGACGAGCTCGACAGTGAATTTCCCGAGGTGCAGAGCAGCATTCAGTTCCTTCAGACGGGGCCGCCGGCAGATCATCCTGTGATGCTTCGTGTCACGGAGCGCACGCCGAAGAAGACGAAGGAACTCGCTGAAAAGGTCGTGGCGCAGCTCGCGAAAGACCCGAACAACTACAACATTCGGATGGATTGGGGACAGAAGTCGAAGGTCATGCACGTCGCACTCGATCAGGAAAGGCTTGCCGCGATGGGGCTCAGCACGCAGGACGTCGCGCATATGCTCTACACCGAGGTTTCGGGCGCGAAGGCGGCAGAGTTCTACACGGGTGACCGCACGATCGACATCGACCTTCGCCTTGCGGCAAAGGATCGCACGAGTCTCGGCGATCTGAATTCACTGCCGATCTACCTCGGTGCGGCAGGGTATACGACGCTCGATCAGATCGCTAAGATCTCCTACGATGCAGAGGAAGGGCTGATCGGCCGCTACGATCTCATGCCGAGCATCGTCGTCAGTGCGGATGTGCACGAAGGCCTTGCCAACGACGTGACGAAGAAGGCGCTTGCCGATACGGCAGACATAGCAAAGGATCTGCCCTTCGGCGCTTCCATCCGGGCGGAAGGCGCACTTAAAAACAGCAATACCGCGATTGATTTTCTCCTCGTGCCGATTCCCGTCATGATCTTCTGCATCATGACGCTTCTGATGTTCCAGCTTCGGCGCGTGAAGGATATGCTGATCACGCTTCTGACCGCTCCCATGGGGCTGATCGGCGTTGCCGCCGGCATGCTCGTGCTCAATAAGGCGATGGGCTTTGTCGCGATGCTAGGCGTCTTTGCGCTCTCCGGTATGATCATCCGCAACAGCGTCATCCTCATCGATCAGATTCAAAAGCATATTGCAGATGGTGAAAGCCCATGGAATGCCGTCGCTGATTCTGCGATCCTCCGCTTTCGCCCGATTTTGCTGACGGCGGCGGCAGCCATCCTCGGCATGGTGCCGCTGATGCTCAGCCCGTTTTGGGGACCGATGGCGGTCGCCATTGCAAGCGGTCTCATCGCGGCTACGGTTCTCACACTTCTCGTGCTTCCTGCCATGTATGTGACCGTCTATCGTATCCATTCATGAGTTTAAATCTTTGTGGAAAACGTATCGTATCAAAGAAAAGAATCTTCTTTTTAAGGGAAGGTTCTTTTTCTGCTCTTTTGCCTGCAGAAAGCCGTCAGGAAAAAGGGGGTTGCAATTTTTCTTAATATAAGGGATAATAAAAAAGTATGTAAATAAGCGTGGCAGGGAGATGGATTCCTTGCTGCATGATGGATATGCGGCGTGTCCCGCAATGAGGAGCGACTATGGTAGAAAAAAAGGTGCCGAAGGGCTATACAGCTCTGATGAGTCTCGGCGCGGCTCTGCGTCAGCAGGGGCGCGGGCAGGGACTTGGCGATGCAGCTCTCATCCGTGCCTTCCCAGAATGCAGGGATGGCGCAGAATGGCCGAACTTTAAGCGTGTCTTAAAGGCAAACAAGATGAAGGCGACGCTGATTCATGCGACGCCGGATGAACTTCGGGAAGTGCCGATTCCTGCGGTCGTGCGCTTTAAAAATGGTCGTTTTGCAATGCTCGGCGTGAACAGCGGAGAGACGGTTTTCTTCGTCGACCCGGCAGATGATCAGGCAGTCGCGATACCGATGGCGGCTTTCCGTGAGATCTGGACGGGCGAGGTGCTTGTCCTGCGGCCAAAGCTCACGTTGGCAGAGATCCGCCGCCGCTATAATCTCGAGTGGTTCTATCAGGTCATCCTGCATTATAAGGGACTTTTGGGCGAGATTATGCTCGCCTCGTTCTTTTTGCAGGCGATGGGCATTCTGCTGCCGCTTTTCACGCAGGTCATCATCGACAAGGTCATCAGCAACGATGGTCTTTCGACACTGACGGTGCTCGGCATCGCCATGCTTGTCTTTGCTCTCGTACAGTCGGTATTGGGCTTTGTCCGAACGAAGCTTCTCAATCAGACGACGACAAAGCTCGATGCAATTTTAGGCACCAGGCTCTTTCGCCACCTCATCGCGCTTCCCGCACCGTACTTCGAGCATCGCCGTGTCGGCGACACGATGATGCGCATCGGTGCGCTCGCCAGCATTCGTGAGTTTCTCGCGGGAACGACGCTCACGACGATTCTCGATACGTTTTTCTCGATCACGTTCGTCGCTGTGATGTTCTTCTACAGCGTTAAGCTCGCGTTGATCGCGCTCATCATCGTGCCGCTCTTTGCAGCACAGACGTTCTTGGCGCTTCCTATTTTTCAGCAGAAGATCGAAGCGGTCTGGCGCACGGCATCGGCGCGGCAGTCCTTCCTCGTCGAGGCGGTGACGGGCATTCAGACGGTAAAGGCGCTCGCGCTCGAGCCGCAGTTCGTCCGCCGCTGGGAAAAGATGATCAACCGCTTCGTTCAGGCGAATTTTGATCAGGCAAAGTTCTCGCTGCTGGTAAATGGCGGCAATGGCGCCATTCAGGCAATCTCTTCACTGGTTATCCTCTGGTTCGGCGGTTACATGGTCATGGATGGAACGTTCACCCTCGGTCAGCTCATCGCATTTCAGATGATTGCAGGGCAGGCGACGGGACCTATCACAAAGCTGCTTACGATGTGGCCGCAGGTTCAGCAGACGGCGCTTGCACTTGACCGCCTAGGTGACATCCTTCATGCGCGCCGCGAGCCGGTCTTAGAGCCGGTGCAGCAGCAGCTTCCGGCGCTTGCCGGCGATATTGCGGTCGAAGATGTCACTTTCCGCTATCGTCTTGACCTTCCGCCGGCTGTCGACGGGATCAGCTTTCATATCAAGGCGGGTGAAAGAATCGGCATTGTCGGTCGCTCGGGCTCAGGAAAGTCGACGCTGGCATCGCTGATTGAAAAGATTTACTTTGCGGACGGCGGGCGCATCCTGATCGACGGGCATGACATCCGCGAGACGCCGTACCCGTGGCTTCGCAGCCAGATGGGCGTCGTCATGCAGGATAATTACCTCTTCGACGGCAGCATCCGCGACAACATCGCAGCGGGTATGCCCGCCGCGTCGATGGGAGAGGTCATGCGCGCGGCACAGCTCGCAGGCGCACACGACTTCATTCTCGAGCTTGACGAAGGCTATGATACGCGCGTCGGCGAACGCGGCGCCGGCCTTTCGGGCGGGCAGCGCCAGCGCATTGCAATCGCGCGTGCCCTCCTCACGAACCCGCGGGTTCTTATCTTTGATGAGGCGACGAGTGCGCTCGACTATGAGTCAGAGCGCATCGTCATGAACAATATCGAGCATATCGGCAAGGGGCGCACGATGATTCTCATCGCGCACCGCCTTTCGACAGTCGCGCACTGTGACCGGATCTTTGTCATCGACCATGGCAAGATCGCCGAGCAGGGATCGCCGGAGGAGCTTCTCGCGCTCGGCGGGCTCTACAAGACTCTCCATGATCAGCAGGGGGTTATGAAATGATAGGACCATTGAAAAAGTTTTGGCAAAACTTCGTCGTCGGCGACAAGGAAGGTAAAGAGAAGGAATTCCTGCCGTCGATTCTTGAAGTCACAGAAGAGCCGCCCTCTCCTGTCGGGAGATTCGTCCTCTGGACCATTGTCGCGCTCCTCGTCGCAGGGGCGATTTGGGCATTTGTCGGCGAGGTCGATGAGGTTGCTGTCGCCAATGGCAAGGTCATTCCGGTCGGCAATGTCAAGATCGTTCAGTCGGAGAACAAGGGGACGATCAAGGAACTCGACGTTCAGGAAGGCGACTATGTCGAAGAAGGGCAGACCCTTCTCGTTCTCGATACGACGAAGACACAGGCAGATGTAGATCAGCTTCAAAAGCAGGTTGCCTACTATCAGCTGACGGTGTCGCGTCTGCAGGCCGAGATAAATGATGAGCCGTTTCTTCCCGAAGTGACGGATGACCTCGATCCGAAGGATGTCGAGGCGCAGACGGCACTTTACAAGAGCCGCAGGGCAAAGCTTTCAGCAGAGCAGGAAAAGAATCAGTCGGCGATCGACCAGGCGTCAGCGGCAGTTGCAGGTCAGCAGGCGCAGCTTGAAAAGTATCGTTCATTGGAGACTGTTGCCGAAGAGAAGGAAGATCGTCTCAAGGAACTTTATTCCCAGGATGCAATCAGCTATTTCCAGCTTCTCGAAGCGCGTGCGACGCGCGTCGAGTACCAGCGCAATGCGGAAGCTTCGGAAAAGGGCATCTTAGAATCGCAGGGCAAACTCGCCGAAGCACGAGACAACCTCGCGACGACGGAAACGGCGTATCGCCAGGAAACGATGAGCCAGCTTGTCGAGGCGAAGAAGCAGCTTGGTGCCTATGAAGAGGAACTGAAAAAGGCAAATCAGACAAATGCGGAATCGGTCATCGTGGCACCGACTTCGGGACGCGTTAACCAGCTTGCCGTTCATACGGTCGGCGGCGTCGTCTCTGAAGGGCAGGGACTCATGATGGTCGTTCCGGACGATGCAGTCCTTGAGATCGAGGCGTATGCAGACAACAAGGATATCGGCTTTATCGAAAACGGACAGAAAGCAGAAGTCAAGGTGCAGACCTTTAACTTCCAGAAGTACGGCATGATGACAGGTATTGTCGACGATATCTCTCCGGATGCGGTGACGAATCCGGAGGACAAGGAACATTACGGCAAGTACCGTCTGACGCTGAATCTTGATCATGATGACAGCGGTATTGAGCTCCTGCCGGGCATGAACGTCCAGGCGGAGATCCAAATCAAGAAGAAGCGCATCATCGACTTCTTCCTCGATCCGTTCCGCAAGTATAAGGCTGAGGCGCTGAGGGAGAGGTAAGCAGATGATCAGGGTAAATAAGGATACGGCGATCGGCTGCCTCGTGCGGATCGCCGGGCATTTCCAGATCCCGGCGGACGAGGATCAGCTCGCGCGCGCCTACATTACCGACAAAGAGGCTGTCGATGTGACGACGATGCTGATGGCGGCGAAGGATCTCGGGCTGCGCGCACGCCGCTTTGACCATGTCACGATAGAGCACCTCGGAAAGATGCCGCGCCATGCGGTTCTCGAACTGAAAAACGGAACCTTCATCGTCTTCGAGGGCGTCAATGCCAACGGGGATTTGATCATCTATGATCCGGTTCGGCAGCAGGTTGGTTTCTCCCATGCAAGCGCCTTTTCGAAGGTGTTTTCAGGAACGGTCATTCTCTTTGCCAAGCGCTATCGGATGGAGAGGCTGAAGGACAAGGTTCAGAAGTTCGGCTTCTCGTGGTTTATTCCCGTCGTTTCAAAGTACAAGTCGTTTCTCGTGCGGGTGCTCTTCATCTCGCTGATTTTGCAGGGACTCGGTCTTTTGACGCCGATCTTCACGCAGACGATCATCGACCGCGTGCTCGTACATCACAGTCTTTCGACGATGGATGTTCTGGTCGCCGGTATGATACTCGTCGCGATCTTCCAGAACTGGATGATGGGACTGCGCTCATATCTCTTTGTCAATACGACGAACAAGATCGACGTCACGCTCTCCTCACATCTCTTCCGCAAGGTCGTAGAGCTTCCCAGCGCCTATTTTGATAAATGGCAGGTTGGCGATATCGTATCGCGTATGGGTGAACTTGAGACAATTCGCTCATTCCTGACGGGTTCGTTCATGACCGTCGTGCTCGATGTGATCTTTGCGGTTATCTATTTGGTCGTACTGTTCCTCTACAGTACATCGCTCAGTTACATCGTCTGGGTGACGATTCCGCTCTACATCATCTTGAATGCGATCATCGCACCGATCTACAAGCGCCGCCTCAACGACCGCTTCCTACTGTCCGCGGCGTCTCAGTCCTTCCTCATCGAGGCAGTGACGGGCGTTCGCACGATCAAGACGATGGGCGTTGAAAACACTTTTGTCGGCCGTTATGAAGAGGTACTGACGCAGTATTTGAAGCGTGCGCTTTCCGTGCTGAATCTCACGAATCTCGCAGGCAGCATCGGCACGTTTCTTCAGCTTGCATTCAATCTCGCGATTCTCTGGATCGGTGCGTATAACGTCATGGCAGGCGAGCTGACGGTCGGCGAACTCATCGCTTTCCAGATGATCGCAGGGCAGGTCATCGCGCCGATCCTCCGCCTCGTCAACATGTGGCAGTATTTCCAGCAGATCCGCGTCTCTATGACACGCCTTGGCGATATCATGGATGAAAAGAGCGAGCCGGCGTTTGACCCGACGCGCACGACCTTGCCGCGTCTCTCTGGCGAGATCATCTTCGATCGCGTGAACTTCCGCTATAAGCCGGACAGCAAGAACGTCCTGACGGATATCGGACTAAGGATTCCCGCAGGACGACGCATCGGCATCGTCGGACGCTCGGGTTCCGGCAAGTCGACGCTGACCAAGCTCGTCCAGCGGCTCTATGTGCCGTCGAGCGGCCGCGTGCTCATCGACGGCGTCGATATCGCGCAGGTTGAAACGGCGTGGCTGCGCCGCCAGATCGGTGTCGTCATGCAGGAGAGCTTCCTCTTCGCAGGCTCGATTCGGGAAAATATCAAGGCGGCTCTGCCAAATGCATCCGATGAAGATGTCCTGCGTGCGGCAAAGCTCGCAGGTGTCGAAAGTTTCGTCAGCGAAATGCCGCAAGGCTACGATACCTTTGTCGGCGAGCGCGGCAGCCTGCTTTCCGGTGGACAGCGCCAGCGCGTCGCCATTGCACGTGCCCTCATCACCGACCCGAAGATCCTGATCTTCGACGAGGCGACGAGTGCGCTCGATACGGAGAGCGAGGCACATATCCTCGCAGGTCTCGACGAGATCGCAAAGGGGCGCACGATGATCGTGATTGCCCATCGCCTGTCGACGGTTCGTGACTGCGATGAGATCGTCGCTATCGACGGCGGCCGCATCGTCGAGGCAGGACCGCATGATGCGCTGATGGCACAGAACGGTTATTACGCACATCTCTACGCTTCCCAGGAGGGCTAATATATGAACTTGTTGATCATGCACCCCAATTTCCCGGCGCAGTTCCTGTATCTCGCCCAGTATTTTGCTCGTTCACCGCGCAACAGGGTCGTCTTCCTGACGAAGGAGACAAACGGCAACCGATTGAAGAATGTGACGATCGTTGGATATAAGCCAAAGCGTGAGCCGACGCAGGGCGTACATCCGTATGTTCGCCCGATGGAGCAGGCCGTTTTAGATGGGCAGGCAACGCTTCGCGCAGCTGTTTCCATGCAGGAGAAGATCAAATTTCGCCCCGATGTGATCATCGGGCATACGGGCTGGGGCTCGACGCTCTATATGAAGGACATTTATCCGGAGGTACCTCTTATTGGCTATTTCGAATGGTATTATCATGCCAAGGATTCGGATATGGCATGGTGGCCGGATGAAAAGCCTTCGATCGACGATATGCTCCGCCTGCGCACACTGAATGCGCATCATCTCGTAAATTTGCAGGCGTGCGATGTCCGCTATACGCCGACGCAGTGGCAGAAGTCGCAGTTTCCGCCGATGTATCAGGAGGGGATGCACGTCATTCACGAGGGGGTCGATGTGGACTTTTGCCGCCCGAATCCCGGTGCGAAGCTTGTGCTGAAGGATAAGGGGCTTGATCTTTCGGATGCAGAGGAGATCATCACCTATGTATCGCGCGGCTTTGAACCATATCGCGGCTTTCCGCAGTTTATGGAAGCGATCCGCATCGTGCTCGGGCGCCGCAAAAAGACGCATGTCGTGCTCGTCGGCATGGATCGAACCTGTTACGGCGCACAGCCCCCGAAGGGGAAGACGTGGAAGGGTATCGAAGAAGAGCGCGGCGGCTACGATAAGGAGCGCGTGCATTTCGTCGGTCATCTCAATCGCCTTGATTACCAGAAGGTTTTGCAGGCATCGACGGTACACGTGTATCTGACACGCCCCTTTGTGCTCTCCTGGTCGATGATCGAATCGATGAGCTTTGGCTGCGCACTCGTCGGTTCGAAGACGCCGCCGGTCGAGGAGGTCGTCGTCGACGGCGAAAACGGACTTCTTGCCAACTTCCGCCAGCCGGAGCATATCGCGCAGCGCATCGAAGAGCTTCTCGATGATCCAGCCCTTCGGGCGCGTCTCGGTAAGGCGGCGCGTGAGACTGTGCTTGCGCGCTACAATACGAACGATCGCGTAAAGGAACTGGCAAATCTGATTTACGGAGCAATGCGATGAGCACACTGGATATATCGAGACAGATTCCGCCGCGCGCAAAGGTCGTTGTCGAGTTCGGTGCAAAATCTGATCTGACGGCGCGTAACTTCCTGATGCTGCAGCCGGCATGCCGATGGATCATCGTGACGATGCAGGGGTTTGAGACAGAAGAAGATTCTGAGAGAGTAGAAAGCACAGAAGACCGCATCACTGTCTTTCATGGCGATATGAGTGAAACTTCCTTTGAGGCAAGAGAAGGATTCGAGGAAGTGGATGCCCTGCTTGTCCGCGCAGAGGCTCTGGAAGCCCATGGAGCGAATTGGCGCGGCTGTCTCTCTCGTCTGCTTTTAAAGTTAGCACCAAGTGGGAAAGTCATCCTTGAGACACCGAATCCTTCGGCACTTCCGAGATTACTCTCTTCCCTGCGTGGAGAAGAGCAGTCTGCTGCACCGGGTGTTCAGGTACTGAGTGATTTTCTATATGCGCAGGGATGGGATAAGCAGAGAACATTTGCCGTGCGTACGCCTAGCGACAAGGAGATAGAGCATGATCCGAAGCTTCCTGCGTTTTTAAAAGCGCTGCAGGATTATGCAGGTTCGGAAGCTGTACTTGTGAAAGAGCGTATTTTATCCTCGGCTTTCCTCGTCGAAGCGCAGCAGAAGCAGGAGAAAGACATCTACTTGTATTCGATTCTCGGTGAAACAGCAGCGTGTTCGCGCGTGCGTGTGACCGATGCTTTTGCCATGATGAAGACAGATCTTTCAGTGCAGGCGCAGTCGATTGACTTTGATAAATTCATTGGCTGGCCGAAGACGGATTTTCCCACGCGTATCTTTTTGCGTCAGCGCATGCGCCATGATAATCCGCAGCAGGCACGTCGCTTTGTGGATGAAATGCGCCGTCTCGGCTGGCTCTCGGTCTGCGAATGGGACGACAGCCCGGCGATGACAGAGGGCAATCCGATGCCGAACCATGAGGCTTTGGCGCAGAGCGATTTTCTTGAGTTTCGTGCTTGTCATGCCGTCCAGACGTCGACAGAGTTCTTGGCGAAGGAATTTCGCGTCTATTGTCCTGTGGTGAAAGTCTTTCCGAATGCTCTTGAAAAAATACCGCCTGAGCGCAATCGGTCGGGAAAAGCAGATCAGCCGTTCACGGTCTTTTTCGGCGCGATCAACCGCGAGACCGAATGGCAGAGCCTTGTGCCGCATCTCAATAAGCTGGCGAATAAACTCGGCGACCGCATTCGCTTTAAACTCCTCATACGCAAGGACTGCTTTGATATGCTCGACACGCCAAATAAGGAGTTTGTCGGACGCGAAGCGGAGTATGAGGGGCGCTATGTGCCGTTCGAGGAGTACTGGGAAGCTCTTCAGACAGCAGATGTCAATCTTCTGCCGCTCGTTGCGACGGATTTTAACCGTAAGAAGAGCGATCTCAAGTTCATCGAGTCGGCAGCCTGCGGCGCCGTTTCGCTTGCTTCGCCGACGATATATGAGGCGAGTATTGTCGATGGCTTGACTGGTTATATCTGCCGAATGCCAGAGGATTTTGCAAAGCGCATCGAAGAACTCGCGGAGGATAGAGAACGCCATGCGATGATGGCACACGCGGCCTACCGCTATGTCAGGGATCATCGCATGCTTTCGCAAATTTACGAGCAGCGTCTTGCCTGGTATCGTGAGCTTGGAGAAAACTACGAAGAGCTCGATCGTATGATGTTGGAGCGCTGCGCAAAGATTAAAGGATGGAATGACGCATCGGATTCTTGAGTGCAATAGCGGCAGGTCTCTCCTGCCGTTTTTGCCATATTGTCACTAGATTAGGAAGGAAGACGAGATGGGGAGCGCACCGGAAGCACTTTCAAGGACTTTTGCCGCATATTTGGAGAAGGTAAAGAAAGACAATAAGTTGATCCCGCAGGATTTTGTCAATATGATGGAGCCTCAGATGCGCGCCGCTGGTTACCGTGCGCCGAAGCAGATGGGAGAACGCCCGGAGATCTATGTTACTCGCGACGACGCCGCAGGGGACTTTGTCTTATTCTCACCTTTTCTGCGCGAACTTCGGCGTATCTATCCTGCGGCCTACATCATGCTCTCGGTTTCGGGGCGAAGCGCTGATCTCGCACGCTGCTGCCCATATGTCGATGCACTTGAAGTTCACCCGATGCAGTTTAATCCAGAAAAACCTGCTGAAATGCTCGAGGCACAATGGGCATACGCAGATGAACGACTTCTTTCCCATCATTTTGATATGGCTTTTGGCGGCAGGCTGGGTCTTCGTTCACCTTCACTTCCGCAGATGTATCTTTCAGGGGCAAAGCGCCGCGTCGGCTTTACGCAGAATCGGCAGGGGCTGGGAGGAAGAGTCGTCAATGTTGGCTGGGACTGCTTTTTGACAAAGCCGGTGCCACTTCCTAATATCGCTGTACATGATGTCGACCGGAATTTATGGCTCTTAGAGACACTCCTTCAGCTGCCTATTGCCGACCGCAGTCTTGAGGTGTGGTATCTGCAGCAGGATAGAGAAGAGTCCCTGCGGCTTCTTCATCCCCTGCAGGAAGCGGGGATGAAGAAGTTTTATGCTGTCGTACCGACTGCGAGTCTGCCGCGCAAGCTGTGGCCAGTCGAGCGCTATATGGAACTTTTGAAACAGATTCTTGAAGAGGAAAAGGACGTCGGTCTAGCTATCCTTGGCGGTCCTAACGATAAGAAACTTTGCTCACAGCTTGCAGCTGCTTTTGGTCAGCGAGCGGTGATGCTCGCCGGCAAGGCAAATTTCCGCGTGACAGCGGCAATCCTTGAGAACGCATCGCTTTATATTGGCAATGATACAGGAGCACTTCACATTGCCGCCGCACAGAGAAAGCCGATCCTTTCGGTTTCTTGTTTCCCGAGTTCCTTGAAAATGCAGCCGATGTCTGTTCCTGTCCGCTTTGCGCCTTATGGCGTACCAAGTGTCGTTTGTTGTCCTTCTGAGGCGAGGGATGAGTGTGCCAAGGGCAAAGAAGTTACGGGATATGGCTGCCAGGAAAAGAAGCCGCACTGCATCCTAGGCGTTAAGACGGAGACAGTTTTGCGCGGTTATCGAATTCTGCAGAAGATGCTTCGAGAGCATAAGGTTCAGAGTGTGTTTATCAAATAACTAGACGATGAGAAAAAGTTGTTTCTAGATGAAGTGGGGAGGGAGAAGTGAATAGATTGCGTGAGCCCATGGTTTCGGTTATCGTACCGGTCTACAATAAAGAAGAATGGCTGGCGCCTTGCATAGAAAGTGTCTTGCGTCAGACATTTCCGGATTTTGAACTGATTCTCGTCGATGATGGATCGACCGATGAAAGTCTTGCCTTAGAAGCAAAATTTGCAGCAGAGGATGAGCGCATTCGGCGTATTGTCCTAAAAGAGAATAGTGGTCCTTCGGCTGCACGGAATCGTGGTATTTCTGTCGCACGTGGTCGATACATCACATTTTTGGATGCAGACGACTGGATTGATCTCGATTATTTGCTTACACTTTGCCGAGCGGCAGAAAAGTATCGAGCTGATGTCATCGGTATGGGGTACGCTGCGATGATGATGCAGAACGGAAGCTGGCAGGAGAATAAGGTGAGTTCTTATCCGACCGAGTGGACTTCTGTTCTGCACGAGGACGGACGAAAGAAGCGCTTGGCTCTGTGGATCAAATCCTCCTTTATGATCAATACGGCGTGGGGAAAGCTCTACCGGCGGAGATTACTCTTAGAAAATGGCATTATTTTTTCTCCGAAGGCGCGCGTGACGGAGGATATTCTCTTTTCCTTTTGTGTCGTTTGCTATGCAAAAACCTTTGTCTTTCTTAAAGACACGATGTATCGATGCCGGCAGACGGAGACATCGATTACGCGCGGAGGAACTTCAAAGGAAAAATTTGAAATGGCAGTGAATGCGGTGCTGGAAGCAGGGCGCATGTTGCAGATGTATATTGACCGAATGCCGGAGATTAAGGCAGACAATAAGCTTTGCCGTCAGCTGCAAGTGTTTATGGGAGCGGCTTTTAATCATATGATTTTTGATATACGTTCGCAAGGTCTTTCGATTAAGACGATATTGTCAGCAATTGATCATTGTGTGTCAAAGACAGAGCCGCAGGCTGCGCACCTGACCGCTGCCATCGCAGAGATGATGCTCAGGAAATTCAGCAAGCCTGCTGGCCGTGATATGAATGTGAGAAGCCGTGAGAATGCTGTGCAGTAACGAATGAAAGAAGGAGCGAGGTGCATGAAGGAGCCTGAGGTCTCGGTGATCGTGACCGCGTACAATGTCGCGCTGTATCTTGAGGCTTGTGTCAGGAGTATTCTCCGTCAGACGATGCCGGATTTTGAAATGATCCTTGTTGAAGACTGCTCGACGGATGGAACCCGTGCAGAAGCCGAGCGGCTCGCGCTGATGGATGAGCGAATCCGGCTGGTCTGTCACGAGCAGAATTTTGGGGTTTCAGCGGGGCGCAATAAGGGGCTTTCGCTTGCGCGCGGAAGGTACATCATGTTCGTCGACGGCGATGACTGGCTGGAAGATACGTGTATGGCATCTCTTTTGCGGGTGGCGGATGAACAGAGAGCGGATCTCGTGATGACGGGCTATATCGCAATGGAGCAGAAAGAAGATGGCTCATGGCAGGAACAGCGCCGCAGTGTCTATCACATCAAGGAACCGCTTCTTTCGGCAAAAGGGCGGAAGCGTCACTGTGCTATGTGGGCGGAAAAGTATTTTAACCTCACGGTATGGGCAAAACTCTATCGCCGTTCCTTTATGGAAAAGGCAGAACTGACCTTTGCGCCGGATGTACGCCTTATCGAGGATATTCTCTTTTCCTTCTGCGTGCTCTGCCGTGCGGAGAGGATCGTCTGGGTGCCGGGGGGCATGTATCGCTATCGACAGACGGAGCAATCGATCACGCGCGGGAAAAATTCACCCGCACGTTTTCGCGAGGGTTTGCAGTCTGCTATAGCAGCAGGGCGCGTGATGGATGCCTATATCAATTCGATGCCGGAAGTGGCATCCGATTCGGCACTCTGTGAGAAGCTGCGCTTGACACTGGGAAGTCTTTATTATAAGTACGTCTTTATGGATCGAGCGAAAGGGCTTTTGGTCAGCGAAGCTCTGTTAACGGCGGGGGAAGTTCTCTCGGAAGAGGCTCCGGCTGTAGCTCCCTTCTTTTTTTCTATGTTGGATGCAACGTGGCGAAAGGGTCACTGATGGATTGCATTCTACTCTACTCGAATGTTTTTCGGATAAACAAAAAGAGCACGCTCAAAAGGTCGTGCTCTTTTTGTTTATGTTTTATTCCATGGCCTGCAAGTTGTCGCAGCTTTTTTTCAAACGCGTCAGGGATGCGCTTTTTCCTAGGAGCGCGAGGATCTCGGTGGCGCCGCCCGGTGTGACGAGTTTCCCGGCGGCAGCGATGCGCAGAACCCACATGGCAAGTCCCTTCTTTATCTTGCTTTCTGCGATATAGGCATTTAGGCGTCCGTAGAGCTTTTCGTTCGTCCAGTCGGTGTCACTGACTGGCTCTAGGCACTCGATGAGTTTTGGCAGAAGCTCTTTTGCCTTTTCCGGCGTCACCTTATTGCGCTTATGCTCATAGAAGCTCGCGTCAAAGGCCGGCTGCTCGATGAGGAAGGATATCTCACCTTCGATGTCACTTAGACGGCTGATGCGGGTGCGCAGAAGATTTGCTAGTGTCGTCCAGTGCTTTTCAAGATAGTCCGGAAGTTCACCGGCATAGGGACGGGCGAGCTTTTGAAATGTATCCTCTCCCATCCTTTTGAAGTATTCGCCGTTGATCCAGCCAAGCTTGTCATAATCAAAGACGGCGGGAGATTTGGAAAGGCCTTCGAGGCTGAAGGCAGCGATGAGATCCTCCATGGTGAAGAGTTCCTGATTTGTCGTCTTCGGGTTCCATCCGAGCAGCGCGACATAGTTCGTGATGGCTTCCGGCAGATAGCCCATCTTGACGAGGTCTTCAAAGCTCGTCGCGCCATGGCGCTTGGACAGCTTCGAAATGGAGCCGTCTTCGTTTTTGCCCATGACGGGAGCCAGGTGAATGAAGACCGGCTCTTTCCAGCCAAATGCCTGGTAGAGAAGTGTGTATTTCGGCGTGGAGGTGATGAACTCAGCGCCGCGCATGATGTGCGTGATGTTCATCAGATGGTCGTCGATGACATTGGCAAAGTTGTAGGTCGGCATGCCGTCGCGCTTCAGGAGAATCTGATCTTCGAGTTCCTCGTTCTTTATGGTGATGACACCGTGGAGGACGTCGTGAAAGGTCGTCTCACCATCGAGCGGCATTTTCTGGCGGATGACGTAGGTATCATCGTTTTTTAGGTGCTGATCGATCACGTCCCGCGGCAGGTTTCGACAGGTGCGATCGTAGCCGCCGTATTCACCCGCGGTGTGGTCTTCCTTTGGATCGCAGAAGCAGCGGTAAGCCGCGCCTTTTTCTACGAGATCTTCGGCATATTTTTTGTAAAAATCCATGCGCTCGCTTTGAACGTATGGGCCGCAGTCTCCGCCGTAGCCTGGACCTTCGTCGGGAACGATGCGGGCGAGCTTAAGCGTGCGCCGGATGAAGTCGACAGCATCGGCGACGTAGCGCGTGCGGTCGGTATCTTCGATGCGCAGGATGAAGTCTCCCTTCTGTGCTTTGGCGTAGAGATACCCATAGAGGGCGGTGCGGAGATTGCCGATGTGCATATAGCCTGTCGGGCTCGGTGCAAATCGTGTGCGGACGTTGTTTGTAGACAAGAGTAGCCTCCTAATGCGATGTTAAAATCTCGGATGTGCGATGTGGTTGCCTTTCAGGAATTGGTAAAATGCGCGGTAGAGGACAAGGATGCTCATGGCACCGGGATCTTCGTGACCGATGCTGCGCTCGCCGATAAGCTGCGCGCGCCCCTTTCTTGCGACGATGTCCTTCGTGTGCTTTACGCCCTCGCGGCCTGCGCGAAGACCGTCCTGCAGGACTTCAAAAAGGCGTTTGTTTCGCGCGTTTTCTGGGAGAAAGGCATCGTGGATGGGAATCAGCGCGTCAAGGATGGTCTTGTCATTCCTGCCTGCGCGTCCGCGCCGTTTCACGTCTTCGATGGCAGCGGTGAGCAGACGCTCGATGTTTGTGATGGTGAGCGTGGTATCGCTTTCGCATGCTTCGGCAGCCTTTTTGAATGCAGAACCAAAGAGTGGACCCGCTGCGCCGCCGACGTTCATGATCAATGTTTCTCCGATCGCATCTAAGATCTTCTTTGGGTCTTTGTCGTCGTCCATCGCTTCAATGGTCTCTTTGACGGCAGTGAATCCGCGCGCCATATTGATGCCGTGATCGCCGTCGCCGATTTCTCGGTCTAGGTCAGTCAGATAGTCGCGCTGCGAGATGATCGCGTTGCTCACAGCTTCGACTGCATCGGTGATCCTGCTCATGGGGGTTGCTCCTTTGTTCCTGCATACGTGGGTTCTTAAAAAATTTTCTGCTTCTCCTGGCGTATGGCAAAGAACGGGGCAGAAAAATATTTTTCATTATAACATGATGACAGGATTTGACAAGCATTCTTAAAAAGTCAGAAAATACGAGGGAAGGAACAGCTGCCTTTAAGGGATACTTAATGTAGATTTCACCGGCCTTTTCTTGACTTTTTTCCATCTGTAGTATAGACTAATCTTCATCTATTTACCAGAATTCAACGATTTGTTGGGCAGTCGTATTCTCTGCTTGTAAGTATCCTATGGTTAGGAGGTCATCTCTTGTTCTATCAAAGCCGAAAGTGGAAGGTTTTGGCGCTTGCATCGCTTCTCGCAGCGGTGTCGGCGGCAATCATGGGTTGCGGCAGCGAGCAGCAGCAAAAGCAGCAGGCGACACCTGTTAAGGCTGTGTCGGCTATCCAGCAGGATACTCCGCTTAGCAGTGAGTTCGCAGGGCAGATTGTTTCTAAAAATACGGTCAATGTGCAGTCGAAGGTCTCCGGCAACATTGTCGAAAAGTTCGTACAGGGCGGTCAGTTCGTCAAGGCGGGGCAGCCGCTTTACCGCATTGATTCGCGCCAGTATGAGTCGGCCGTGCTTCAGGCGAAGGCGACGCTTGCACAGTCATCGGCGACCTTGAGCAACGCACAGACGGATCTCGGGCGCGACCAGCAGCTTTACGCATCCAATGCGATCAGCGAACAGAGCGTCACGACGCAGCAGGCAAATGTCAATGCCTATCAGGCGGCGTGCGACGCCAATTCCGCTATTTTGCAGCGTGCGGAGCAGGACCTTGCCGATACCATGGTTTACGCACCGATGTCGGGACAGCTCGCGGTCAACGATGTCGCGGTCGGCACCTATGCGACGGCGGGCAACACAAACCTCGTTACAATCGGTTCGTCCAGTCCCGTCTATGCGCAGTTTTCCATTTCAGAAAGCGATTATCTAAAGTTCATGAGTCTCCGCCAAAACCAGACGGGAAAGGCGGGCAATCTCGCCGTGTCGCTGACGCTCTCGGACGGTTCGCAGTATCCGATCGACGGGCGCATCGTCGAGACTGATCGCGCGCTTGCTGACCAGACGGGCACGCTGACGATGAAGGCGCTCTTTGACAACCCGAACGGACTGCTCCTTCCGGGAATGTTTGCCCGCGTAAAGCTCATGGGCGAGGTCGTGCCAAATGCGATTCTCGTACCGCAGCGCGCTGTGCAGCAGCTTCTTGACAAGTCCTTTGTCATGGTCGTGGGTGCGGACGGCAAGAGCGAGGCGCGCACAGTTGAGCTCGGCGAGAAGGTCGGCAGCTACTATATCATCAAAAACGGCATTTCCGCAGGGGATACCGTCGTCGTCGAGGGGCTTTCGAATCTCCAGGAGGGCAAGGATCTCGATGTCACGATGGTCACGCCGGAAGAGATGGGCTTCTCGCTCGAGGGCGACGATACGATGTTTGATTCCAATGCGGTTGCTAACTCGGATGCTCAGCCGGCTTCTGAGTAAGGGGGCTTTGACGTGTCAAAATTCTTTATCCATCGCCCCATCTTTGCGATCGTCATATCGCTGATCATCGTCATTGTCGGCATTATCGCAGCTTTTCAGCTGCCGATTGCGCAGTATCCACAGATTTCGCCGCCGACGGTCGGCGTATCAACAGCCTATACGGGTGCGAATGCCTCCGTTGTCAATGAGACCATCGCACAGATCGTCGAGCAGCAGGTCAACGGCACGCAGGGCATGGATTATATGTCCTCAAACTCGGATGATACGGGTGCCTATCGTCTTTCGGTTACCTTCAAGATCGGTACGGACGGCGATATGGACGCTGTAAAAGTGCAGAACAACGCCGCGACGGCGAATGCAAGTCTGCCGGCAGATGTGCAGCAAGTCGGTCTAACGACGCGCAAGGCGTCGAACGATATGGCATACGTCATGGCGATTTATACGCCAAACGGCAATTATGACCGCGCGTTCATGAAGAACTACGCGGATATCTACCTCGTGGACAAACTCAAGCGCGTGCCGGGGGTCGGCGATTTGCAGATCTTCGGCTCGGACTATTCGATGCGCGTTTGGCTGAACCCTGACCGCCTCGCAGAGCTTGGACTCACGGTAGCAGATGTTCAACAGGCAATTAAGGAGCAGAATATTCAGGCGCCTGCCGGCACGATCGGCGCACTACCTGCAGACAATGGGCAGGAAAAGCAGTACACGGGTCGCGTGCAGGGGCGTTTGGCAACGCCGGAGGAATTCGGTGCAATCATTGTCAAGGCGGCGCCGGACGGCAATTTTGTTCGCTTAAAGGATGTCGCCCGCATTGAAACGGGTGAGAAATCGAACTCAGTCGTTGCGAAGTACAACGGCTATCCGTCCGTTGCCCTCGCCATTCAGCTGACGAGTGACGCAAATGCAATGGAGACTGTCGCCGGTGTCAAAAAGGTCTTTGAGGAAGCTCAGCAGAACCTTCCGCCGGGGCTCAATATGGGCGAGGTTTTTGACAGTACAAACTTCATCAAGGCCTCCATTCGAGAGGTGGCGGAGACATTCTTCGAAGCACTTGCCCTCGTCGTGCTCGTTATCTTCCTCTTCCTTCAGAGTTGGCGTGCGACGCTGATCCCGCTGCTCGCCGTGCCGGTGTCGCTCATCGGTACGTTTGCCGCGTTTGTCATCCTCGACTTTTCCATCAATACACTGACGCTCTTTGCCATGGTTCTCGCCATTGGTCTCGTCGTCGATGATGCGATCGTTGTCATTGAAAATGTCGAGCATCATATGGAAAAGGGACTTCGGCCCATCGATGCGACGGAGCGCGCAATGGCGGAGGTGCAGGGACCTGTCGTCGCCATCGCCTTTGTTCTCGCGGCAGTCTTTGTCCCGGTCGCCTTTCTCGGCGGTATAACGGGCGTTCTTTACAAGCAGTTTGCTCTCACGATCGCGATCTCGATGGCGCTTTCGGCATTTATCGCGCTGACACTGACGCCGGCGCTCTGCACGCTCATCTTGAAGCCGCATACAGAAAGCGAAAAAGAAGGCGTGCTCGACCGCTTCTTTACAGCGTTTAACAACTGGTTTGACCGCACGAAGGAGGGCTACGTCGGCATCGTCGCACGCTTTATCCATCATGCGCGCTTTGCTTTCCTCTTCCTCATCATTATCCTGGGCGTGACAGCGCTCGTCTATTTGAAGCTGCCGTCTACCTTTGTGCCGGATGAGGATCAAGGCTATCTCTTCACAGCGGTGAATCTGCCGGAGGGCACTTCACTCAATCAGACACAGAAGACGGTCGATCACATTTCTGAAGCGGCCCGACAGCTGCCGGGCGTTCACAGTGTCCTCGGTGTCACGGGTTTTGATGTCCTGTCACACGGTCAGAAGCCCTCCGGTGCATTGGTGATCCTCGGCATGGACGATTGGTCGCAGCGAGACCCGAGTGCATCGGTTGCCGCAACGGTAGGCAAGATGTTCGGCGTCGGCGCGAAGGTAGCGCCGGAGGCGATGACCGTTGCACTGAATCCACCACCGCTTCCAGGACTGGGAAGCGTCGGCGGATTCTCTCTTGAGCTTCAGGATATGAGTGGGCATACGGAGGAGGAGATCGCAGATATCACCACGAAGATTCTTGCAGCAGCAAACCAGCGTCCGGAATTAAGGGGTGTTCGCACGACGTATTCCAATAAGTCGCCGATCTATGACTACGAGGTCGATCGCGAGAAGGTCAAACAGCTCGGCGTTCAGCTCTCGGATGTCTTTACCGCACTTCAAGTCAACTTTGGCGGTGCGCAGGTCAATGACTTCAACCGATTTGGCAGAAGCTACAAAGTCATGCTCCAGTCGGATACGATGTACCGCAGCGATGCGGAGGCGATGAAGTTTGTCTTTGTCAAGAGTCAAAAGGGCACGATGGTACCGCTCGATACGCTTCTGAAACCTCGACTTTCCACGGCACCAAATCAGATATCACGCTTTAACGGTACGCGCTCAATTCAGTTCCAGGGCAATGCGGCACCGGGGTATTCTTCCGGTCAGGCAATGAATGCCATCGAAGAAGTTGTCCGTCAGACGGCGCCAAATGGCTTCAATATCGACTGGTCGGGACAGAGCCGCGAGGAAAAGGCGGCATCGAGTTCCACGGGGCAGGTTCTCGCGCTTGCGCTCGTCTTTGTCTTCCTCTGCCTTGCTGCTCTTTATGAGAGCTGGTCCGTGCCGTTTGCCGTTCTCCTCACCGTCCCGACGGGGCTCTTCGGCGCTGTCGTCTCAGAGTTCAGTCTCTCGATGCTTGAAGGCATCTTTGGAATTCAGAACCCAGGGCTTCAGGATAGTGTCTACATGCAGATCGGTGTCATCATGATCATCGGTCTTGCTGCAAAGAACGCGATCCTCATCGTCGAGTTTGCAAAGGTTCGCGTCGACCGCGGCATGGAGCCTGTGAAAGCGGCACTTGAGGCGGCAGGTCTGCGCCTCCGCCCGATTCTCATGACGAGCTTTGCGTTCATCATCGGCTGTCTGCCGCTTGCGGTTGCGACAGGGGCAGGCGCTGCAGCGCGAAACGGCATGGGCGTCGCAGTTGTCGGCGGCATGCTCTTTGCGACGAGCATGGGGATCTTTCTCATCCCGGTCTTCTTTGTCATTACGGAGTGGGTCGCGGTGAAGCTCGATATTCAAAAGCAGGCAAAGCACAAGTCAACGGCAGATTATATGTAACCGATACAGGCGGCAGCGCCGTCCGGCAATGCGCGTTTATATTCTGAGGCGTCACGTATTTCGTGGCGTCTTTCGTTTTTCGAATCTACGTTACATGTTACGGACATGCGTGCCCTACGCAAACGCCTCGTTACGCAAGCGGTCGTGCACTTGTACGCTGAACAACCGGCGGACTTCTTAAACGCGCTGCGCTTGGACGAAAGAAGTCCGCCGGGGCGTACCGTGCACTTTCCCCGCTTGCTTCACTAAGGTTTGCTTAGGGGCACCGTATTCTTCCGTAACATTTACGGCAGAGCTTCGTTTTCCTTGGTCTTGAAGAAAGGAAAGAAATGTTCTATAATAGCAAGACGAAAATAAATGCACGTGCTGCGCTTGGCAGCGTATTTTGGAGGTAACGTTTCATGGCAGAAAAGAACAAGCCGATGACGCGCGAGGAGGCGCTCGAGCAGGCGCTCAAGAAGATTGAGAAGGATTTCGGCAAGGGTTCTATCATGCGCCTTGGCGAGGCGAAGGCGAACATGAACATCGCCGTCATTCCGACCGGTATTCTGCCGCTCGATATCGCGCTCGGCGTCGGCGGGCTTCCGCGCGGCCGCATCACGGAGCTCTACGGCCCGGAATCCTCCGGCAAGACGACGGTCGCGCTCCATATGATCGCAGAAGCGCAGAAGCAGGGCGGTGTTGCTGCCTTTATCGACGCAGAGCATGCGCTCGACCCTATTTATGCCGCAAAGCTCGGCGTCAACATCGACGACCTTTTGATCTCACAGCCGGATACCGGTGAACAGGCACTCGATATCGTCGACGCTCTTGTCCGTTCGAGTGCCATCGACATTATCGTCGTCGACTCGGTCGCGGCGCTGGTGCCAAAGGCTGAAATCGAGGGAGAAATGGGTGAAAGCCACGTCGGTCTTCACGCTCGTCTGATGAGTCAGGCCATGCGCAAACTGACGGGCATCATCGGCAAGACGAGGACGGTTGCGATCTTCATCAATCAGATCCGTGAGAAGGTCGGCGTCATGTTCGGCAATCCCGAGGTTACGACGGGCGGAAGAGCGCTGAAATTTTATTCATCCGTCCGCATCGACGTTCGCAAGAAGGATGTTTTGAAGCAAGGCGACAAGTTGATCGGTAACCACACGCGCGTAAAGATCGTCAAGAACAAGGTCGCGCCGCCGTTCCGCGTGGCAGAGTTCGATATCATGTATGGCGAAGGGGTTTCGCGCGTCTCTAGTCTCCTCGACATGGCCGTTGAGATGGACATCGTCAATAAGAGCGGTGCTTGGTTTAGCTATGGCGCGGTTCGCCTCGGCCAGGGCAAGGAGAATGCGAAGCAGACGATCAATGAAACACCGGGCATGGCGGATGAACTCGAGGAGAAGATTCGCGCGAAGATCACAGAGGAGGAGGGCACAGGCCCACTCATCGTCGGACAGGACAATGATACTGCGGAGGAGGCAGAAAGCGCTGCGGAGCCGACGGAAGACGAGCTGATCGATAAGATCATCAAGGATGCCGATGTGGACGAGGCGTAAGAGACCCTTGACGGAGGACTTAGGTGAAGGAGCAACGTCCGGCGATTGGACATTTGTTCCTGGAAAGGGCAGCGGGGTGCAGGGGGCTGCGAAAGCAACTGGAAAGAAATTGCCCGGTGAGAAGAAGACGGCACTCGCTGCGGCGACCGACATGCTCGCGCGGCAGGACTACAGCATCCGAAAGCTGGTCGAGAAGCTGCGCCGAAAGGATTACCGCGCAGAGGAGATCGTCGCTGCGCTGCGTCGGCTGAAGGAACTGCACTATCTCGACGAACGCGGCGCCTGTGAGCGGCAGTTCCATTACCTCTACGAGGAGAGCCGAAAAAGTGTTCGTCAGATCGTCGTCACGCTTTTGAAACGCGGTTATCCGAAGGAGCTTGTCACATCTTTTATCCCAAAGAATATCTATGAGCGTGAAAAAGCAGCGGCGCTTCGCAGCCTGCACGTCAAGTACAGGCCGACGCATGACCGGCGAAAGATGATGGCTAATCTCTGTCGAAATGGCTTTGATGCCTCTGCTGTATACGACGCTGTTCGTATTTTCACTGCGTCCATCGGAGATGAAGAGAAGTAAAGCTTGGGCGGTGCAGAATATGCGTCTGTAGGGGCTGGGAGAGGAAAGTTCTTTTATGCAGCAGCCTTATGAATCTTACATGCATCTCGCCTTGGACGAGGCGAAAAAAGCATACGATATGGGGGAGGTTCCAATCGGTGCTGTCATCGTGAATGCCGGCGGCGATGTTGTCGCGCGCGGACACAACCGAAGGGAGTGCGATCACGATGCGACAGCACATGCCGAGATGATCGCCATCCGCGAGGCGTGTGAGAAACTCGGCCGCTGGCGGCTGACGGGCTGCACGCTCTTTGTGACGATCGAGCCCTGCCCGATGTGTGCGGGTGCCGTTGTCATGAGCCGCCTGGATCACGTCATCTACGGCGGAACGGATGCCAAGGCGGGCGCATGCGAATCCATCTTCAATATTCCGGGGCATCCTGCGCTGAATCATACGCCGGAGATAACGGCAGGCATCCTCGCAGATGAATGCGCTGCACTGATGAAGGACTTTTTCCGTGCAAGGCGAAAGAAGAAGCGGTCGGAATTTGACAAAGATTTGACGAGGCATTATACTATGCTGTAGTTTAAGCAGCCGAGACGATCGCGGCAGCCTTCTGGCTGATGAGGAAAGTCCGGGCTCCATAGGGCAGTGTGCCGGATAACGTCCGGCGAGGGTGACCTCAGGGACAGTGCTATAGAAATTTAAACCGCCGCTTGTCGGTAAGGGTGGAAAGGTGCGGTAAGAGCGCACCAGCGGCCGGGTGACCGGTCGGCTTGGGTAAACCCCACACGGAGCAAGACCAAATAGGAAAGAACTAATGTGGTCCCGCATTTCTTTCGGGTAGTGTCGCTTGAGCCATACGGCAACGTATGTGCCTAGATAAATGATCGTCACCGCTTCGGCGGAACAGAACTCGGCTTATTGGCTGCTTACAACTGCATAGAAATTCATATGGCTGCCTTTGGCAGCCTGTTTTCATGTGCAGATACTGCCCTGCACTATGATGAACTATTTTGAAAATACCATGAAAACGATAGTATCTATATTTTTTTCAGATAGGCGTGTTAATATACACACATCGATTGATTATGACACGGCGCAGCGCCGTATCATCAAGTGCCATTCGGGCGCTGAAATTCTTGGGTGTATATATGTATGAAGCCGAACTCGGCCCAGAGGCGGGGGAACCAAGTTTTGGGGTGAACAGACGCAGAGCATACAGGGAAAATACTTGTGTGATAAAGTGTTTGCGGGTGCATCTCCATCCGAACCCGGCAGCTAACCTCGTAGGCGAAAAGAGAGAGGAGTATCCCTTTGTTTAAACGAATGCGTATTTTTTTCCTAGTGTCCATCTTTATGCTCGGTGCAGTTTCCGTTGCATCTGCAGCAGCCTTCCGTGTCGGCGATGAGGGAAGTGAAGTTCTCGCGATTCAGAAACAGCTGGCAAACCTTGGCTACGATGTCCCGGTAGACGGCGACTATGGTCCCGCGACTGTGGATGCTGTCAAATCTTTCCAGAATGCGCAGGGGATGGAGTCCAATGGGCTCGTCGGTTCTGCGACGTATTCGGCGCTTCTCGGCAAGACGATGCCGGCGTCCATCTCCCGCGGCAGCAACTATGTTTCCCGTGCCGTTCTCTCAGAATCCATGAATTATCTCGGCGTTCCGTATGTCTTTGGCGGCACGACGCCTTCGGGTTTCGACTGCTCCGGCTATGTCCGCTACGTCTTCGCAAAGGCAGGCATCCAGCTTCCGCGTACGGCTGATGCACAGTATGAAATGGGCACGCCGGTTGCAACGAGCGAGCTTGTGCCGGGAGACCTCGTCTTCTTCTCAACGTATGAGCCGGGCGCTTCGCACGTCGGCATCTATCTCGGCAATGATAAGTTCATCAACGCATCTTCGAGCCGCGGCGTTTCCGTTGCATCACTGCATAATTCTTATTGGAACGCCTGCTACATCGGTGCACGCCGTGTCCTGTAAGAAAATTTCAGTAGGAACGTTTAGGGAGAGGCTTCTGCCTCTCCTTTTTTGAAGAAGAAAAGGACGGATCGATGTCGGATGTTTTCTTGGTGATCCTCATCGCCCTGATGATCGTGTATACTTTCGGAGATGAACTCTTTTCCTGAAGGCAGGGGCGTTTTTATGAAACTTCCCGCCAAAAACCGTGTAACATGTGTTTCTTGCACGCAGGAATTCTTTGTTGTAGAATAGGAAGGAGGCGATGATAACGCTTCCTTCCTTTTTTTGTGCAAAAAGCAAATCGTATGTTTAGGCAGAGAAAATGGAAATGATTTACTGGATTGTGCCGCCTGACTTTCGGGTGGCTGTACCATAGGTGGTGTAAAAATGAAACCATTTTATAATGTGGGGGTCGACGTCGGTTCGACGACCATCAAATTGGTCGTGCTCGATGAAGCGAAGAAGCTCATCTACAAGAACTACGAGCGCCATTTCTCGGAGATCGGGAATGCCCTGCAAAAGAATCTGATGCATCTAAAGGACATCGTCGGTGAGAAGAAATTTTCGTTCGCACTGACGGGCTCGGCGGGTATGGGCATCGCCCAGCGCATCGGACTTCCCTTTGTACAGGAGGTCATTGCGTGTGCAGCAGCGGTGAGAGAGCTGATTCCGCGCACGGATACGGTCGTCGAGCTCGGCGGCGAGGACGCGAAGATCACTTACTTCGGCGATGCGCCGGAGCAGCGCATGAATGGTGTCTGTGCAGGCGGCACGGGCTCCTTTATCGACCATATGGCATCGCTTCTTTCGACGGATGCACCGGGGCTCAATGCGCTTGCGGAAAAGGGCAGGCAGATCTATACGATCGCGTCTCGCTGCGGTGTCTTTGCAAAGACCGACATTCAGGCGCTGATGAACGACGGCGCAGAAAAAGCAGACATCGCGCTTTCCGTTTTCCAGGCAGTGGTCAACCAGACGATCGGCAACCTGGCGCAGGGGCGCCCCATTGCGGGGAATGTCGCCTTTCTCGGCGGTCCATTGCACTTTCTTCCAGCGCTGAAGCAGCGCTTTATCGAAACGCTGAAGCTCGATGCGGCGCACATCGTCGATGTCGATTACGGCAATTATTTCGTCGCCATGGGCGCTGCGCTTTCAGACGAAGCAAGATGCATCGATGCAGCGGAGCTTACGGACAGCATCGAGCGCGCGAAGACGGCGGCAGCCGCGGAGACGCGGACGGCAGATTTCACGCTCTTTACGGGCAAAGAAGATTATCAGGCGTTCAAGGCGCGTCACGAAAAAGACAGGGTTCGGCGCGGCGATTTCAAGAGTTACATCGGTCCGGTTTACGTTGGCATTGATGCTGGCTCCACGACGACGAAGATCTGCGCGATCGGCAAGAATAAAGAGGTTCTCTACACCTCTTACGGCAGCAATATGGGCTCGCCGCTGAAGACTGTCGTGAAAGAGATGCAGGATCTCTACGGCGAACTTCCGGCAGCGGCAAAGATTGCGGGCGTCATGACGACGGGATACGGTGAGAAAATCGTCAAGGCGGCACTGCACGCGGACGGCGGCGAGGTCGAGACCTTTGCACATCTGCGCGCGGCGCAGGAGTTCTGTCCAGAGGTCACTTTTGTCCTTGACATCGGCGGACAGGACATGAAATGCTTCTTTGTCAGGGACGGCAGCATCGGCAACATCACGCTGAACGAAGCGTGCAGCGCGGGCTGCGGCTCCTTTATTCAGAACTTCGCCGAGGGTCTTCACATGACGCCGGCAGAGTTCGCAGGTCTTGCGACTGAGTCGAAGGCGCCGGTCGACCTCGGCACGCGCTGTACGGTCTTCATGAATTCAAAGGTCAAGCAGGCGCAGAAAGAGGGCGCAGATGTTTCGGACATCTCGGCGGGCATCGCGTTTTCTGTCATCAAGAATGCGCTCTTTAAGGTTATGCAGCTCAAAGACGTGCGCGAGCTCGGCGATTATATTGTCGTGCAGGGCGGCACTTTCTACAACGACGCTGTGCTCCGGTGCATGGAAAAACTGCTCGACCGCGAGGTCATTCGCCCGGATATTGCGGGTCTGATGGGCGCTTACGGTGCGGCAATCCTCGCGCTCGAAGCCGGTACGAAAGAATCGACGCTTCTCGGCGCAGACAAGCTGAAGGACTTTTCTGTCGACACGAGTTCGTATCGCTGTAAGGGCTGCGGCAATAAGTGCCTGATCACGATGCAGAAATTTTCCGACGGCAGCAAGTACTTCACGGGCAACCGCTGTGAGCGCGGCATCGGCGGCGAAAAGAAGTCAGCGGATGTGCCGAATATCTACGCGTACAAATACGAGCGGCTCTTCCATCACTACGAGTCGCTGAAGAATGCCAAGCGCGGCAGGATCGGCATTCCGCGCGTTCTCAATATGTATGAGGATTATCCCTTCTGGCATACCTTCTTTACAAAACTCGGCTACGAAGTCGTGCTTTCCGGCAAGTCCAGTGCAAAGATGTACTACAAGGGCATGGCGACGGTGCCGAGCGATTCGCTCTGCTATCCCGCAAAACTCGTTCACGGTCACATCATGGATCTCATCGAAAAGGGCGTCGATAAGATCTTTTACCCGTGTGAGCCTTACAATATGAAGGACGAGGTTCATGCGTCGGACAATCACTTCAACTGTCCGGTTGTCGCATCGTATGCGGAAAACATCCGCGGCAATATGGACATTCTGCGCGAAAAGAACATCGAGTTTTTGCAGCCGTTTCTGCCGATTCACGACAAGAAGCGCATGGTGAAGCGCCTTTATGAAGAGCTTGGCGGCAGCGAGGGGCTGACGAAGTCGGCGATCAAAGAGGCGGCGGAGGCGGGCTATGCAGAGATTGCAAAGTACCGCGAAGACGTCCGCGACTACGGGGAGAAGATTCTCGAGCGCATCGAAAAGACCGGCGAACACGCCATCCTCCTCGTCGGCCGTCCGTACCACATTGATCCGGAAATCAACCACGGCGTGCCGGAGATGATTCAGTCATACGGTCTGCCGATTCTCTCAGAAGATGCGGTCTACCATCTGCCGACAAAGGGCACGCACCTTTCCATTGTCAACCAGTGGAGCTATCACGCGCGTCTTTACCACGCGGCAGAGTTCGTCGCCGCGCATCAGAACCTGACACTGATTCAGTTCAGCTCGTTTGGCTGTGGGCTTGATGCTGTCACGACGGGACAGGTCAAGGAGATTCTCGAGGGGCATGACCGCATCTACACGATGATCAAGCTCGACGAGGTCAGCAACCTCGGTGCGGCACGCATCCGCCTGCGCTCGCTGATGGCGGCGCTGAAGCGCAGGAAGCCCGCGCCGTATCAGGATATTGTCTTCCCTGACCGGCCGCATTTTACAGAGGATTGCAAGAAGACGCATACGATTCTCGCGCCGCAGATGGCGCCGATTCACTTCGAGCTCTTTCAGACGGTGCTTGAAAAGTACGGCTATAAGGCGGCAATACCGCCGATGCCGGACAAGCATGCGATTGATCTCGGGCTGCGCTATGTCAACAACGATATGTGCTACCCGGCGATCGTCGTCATCGGTCAGCTCATCGCCGCGCTGAAGTCCGGCAAGTACGACCCCGATCACACGAGCATCATGCTCTTCCAGACCTGCGGCGCCTGCCGTGCGACGAATTATCTTTCGATGCTTCGCCAGGCGCTGAAGTATGCGGGGTTCCCGCAGGTTGCGGTCTTTGCCGCCAAGGGTCTTCCGGAAGAGACGGATTCCTTCAAGCTCGACCGCCCGATGCTCGTCGATACGATCAAGGCGGCGGTCTATGGCGACCTTCTCATGAATGTCAAAAACCGCATGATGCCTTACGAGCTTGAAGAAGGGGCGACACAGGCGCTTTTTGACCTTTGGATGGCGCGCGCCAAGGAAGAGCTCGTGCACGGCAGCTACTTTAAGTTCAAGCGCCGCGTGAAGGACATTGTCCGCGCTTTTGACAAGCTGCCGATCGATGAGCACATGTGGAAGCCAAAGGTCGGCATCGTCGGCGAGATCCTCGTCAAGTATCACCCGGTCGCCAACAATGATCTGGAAAGGGTTCTGATGGAGGAGGGTGCCGAGGTCGTCATGCCCGAGTTCTGCGATTTCTTCCTCTATTCGGCGTACGATTCGGTTTCCAAGCACAAGCTCCTTGCGGGTTCATACAAGAATCAGTTTTTCGGTCGGATGTTCATCAAGATCATCGAGTTCTTCCGCGGTCCGATGCGTTCGGCACTCAAAAAGAGCCGTCATTTCCGTCCGCCGCATACGATCGATGAGACAGCAAAGCTCGCTTCCCGTCACGTCAGCCTTGGCAATATGGCGGGTGAAGGCTGGTTCCTCACC
>CAUVCH010000002.1:0-28432 GCA_963550265.1 uncultured Mitsuokella sp.
GTGTTAAATCTAACTTAAGTGCCATAAATATAACCTCCTAAAGTATCCTTGCAGTTCAAACTGCAGTCTTCCCTCTCAGTGCAGAGTGTCCGAGTTTCCTCTGCGCTGAATGTTATAAATCCGCCTTTCTCTCCCATCGGAAGGATAGCGAACTTATATCGTGTTTATAGAATAGCACGATTTCCTTTCTTTGTAAAGCTTTTTTCTCCAAAATAAAGCTGCGGCTATGTATTTTTCTGCTCCGCCTTCTGTATCAGGGCGCGAAGCGTATGAACCTCGCCCGAAAGCGCAAGGCGGTCGAGCTCATGGAGGCGGCGCATCTCATCTTCTGCAAAGGCCTCACTGAGTGCGACTGCCCGTTTAAAATGCGGCAGGGCTTCTTCTTCCCTCCCCTCGTTCCAGAGGCTGACACCGAGTTCTGCCTCCGGTTCCGGAATATCCGGAAAGGCACGGCAGCCCGCCTCTGCTGCTGCACGAACCTCATCGGTATCGTCCAATGCCTTCGCTGCATCGAGCCAACAGGAGTACGGCCGGTACCCATACTCGGCGGAGTGCCAAGTGGCCTTAGAAGCGTCATAGCGCCTGGCAGCAGCGATGGCTTCCTTATAGCGGTGATGGCTATGGTATACTGCCACGAGGTAAAAATCTAAGTAATGGGCTTCTTCTTCATCTCCCTCGGCCTTTTTGCGCGCTGCTTCCAGGATCTTCAGATTCCGCTCGTCTTTCGCCTGCATGCGCTCAGGAGAGTATCCCGTATGCCAAAGTTCAAGGTCTTTCTTATGCGCGACGATAGGGGCCGGCAGCGTACCATCTGGGTAAGCAATCCTTTCATGAATCTTGCTGATGAAGCGAAGGTCTGGGCGACAGACGAAGGCGCGCTGAGGGATTGTCGAGCGCTGAGGCAGCGGATATAATGCTGTCGTCATATGGCGCATCGGAATCATGAGACTGCCATACTGTCCATCGAGCCATAAAGTAGATAAGACGCGGCGCAAGTTCCCTCGGGTCTTCTCAGTAAAGAACTCATCGGCATCGGGAAAGACGACCCAATCCCCTGTCGCACGCTCGAGGGCTGCGTTTTTTGCCGCAGAAAAGTCGCCGGTCCATGGAATGGAAAAGACCTTATCGGTATACTGCCTTGCGATCGCGATTGAATTGTCCTTGCTCCCGGTGTCGGCGATGATGATCTCATCGCAGTCCGCCTCCTTGAGACTCTTCAGACAGCGCGGAAGATCCTGTGCTGCATCGCGCATGATGAGACAGGCGGAAAGGCGAAAGATGCTACTGACCATATGTCTCGCCATCGCCTTGACCGCTGCACGGGTCTCCCACATGCCGCCCACAACACAGGCAAAGCCGCGCGAGCTCCAAAACTCCCTTCGTGCCGCAGCCGTGCGCTCCTGTGGGATAAGCGGCTCCGCATCCGCTTCTTTTCCGGGCTCTTCTGCTTTATCTCCATCAGGTTTCACATCGCTCGCTGCCTGCGCTTCTTTATGATACGGTTTAAAGATACCTCGCTGCGGAAGTTCCCTTACAGCATCCCTCCAGATGCTCGCCGTTATATCCCGCTCCGGCACCGCGGCAAGCGCTCCCTTGGAAAGGTCGGAAATGAGCAGCGTAATGACCGCTCCCGCGAAATCATCGATATAAACGCGCGCGCCCACAGCGGGCAGCGGCACATCTTTCCCTTCCACGCCGAGCATATGATTGCGGACAAAGCGCGTCACATCATCTTCCGCACCTTCCTCTGTAAAACCGAAGAGACCTTCACCAACGAACATCGCGATGTCAATGCCCTCTTTGCGCGCATCGTCGACAGAGCGGCGAATCTCTTCAATTCGCACCTCACTTTGAAGGAAGAGCAGAATGCGCATGCTCTTTTTACTGCGCGCTGCACCGAGCACGATACGAAGTGCCGCAGCTTCCGCGGGGCCCGGCACGCACGGCATGGGGAGGACGACGCCCGCGTATTTCCCGCGGCGCAACGCGCGGCGAAGCAGGCGTGGGTCGGATGCAGCTTTGTGAGCACGCATCCAGCCCGCACCGCGCAGGGCACGAAAGAGGGCTTCGCCGAGAGCGGCAGAGGTCGTGTCTTTTCCTTCGCTTGCTGCCTCTTCAGTCTTTCTCCGTTTTTTTTCATCCGGCAGCGGTGCGCCGAAGATCGGCAGGCAGATCTTTGCTTTGTTATCGAGTTTCATATCTTCTCTCTTTCCTGCGCCGTTTTCTCTCCTATGCGCGGGAGCATCGCCGAAAGGTCAGCGAGGCAGCCGCCCCAGGAGAGACCGACGCCAAAGCCCGCGAGCAAGACGCACTTGAGCGCCTTCGTATCCTCCGATGCAGCAATCCTATTAAGCGCGAAGGGAAGCGTACCTGAAACGGTATTGCCGATGTCCTTCACATCGTTGTAAAAGGGAACATCTTCTAAGCCGCACTTTATCCGCAGGCGCTCGAGCATATATTTATTCGCCTGATGAAAGACGGCATAATCGAGGTCTTCGCGCCTAGTGCCGCCGCGGGAGAGCGTTTTCTCAATGAGACTGGGCACAGTGCGCATGGAAAAGAGCGTGATGCCAGTGCCCTCCATATGAAGGTCATAGTTCGTGCGCCTGTTTCCACGCGCGTCTTCTTCCCGCTCGACCGGCACATGCTGCGGCATCGCGCGGCTACCGCCCGCAGGGGCGATGATCTTATCGTAGCCCGCACCGTCTGTCCCCAAAATAAAGGCATCCAAGTGTGCGCGCTTGCCCGGCATGCATTCCAAGAGCGTAGCCGTCGCACCGTCGCCAAAGAGCGGGCGGACGATGCCATCTTCCTTTGCGCTGTACTTTGAGTAAACGCTCGTCGTCACGAGGAGCATGCGCCTTGACAATCCCGTCTCAAGCAGCCCTTTTGAAAGGGCGAGGCCATAGACATAGCCGGAGCAGCCGAGATTGTAGTCGAGCGCGCCGCAGGTCTTCGGCAAGCCGATGCGATCTTGCAAAATGCATGCGGTCGTCGGAACGAGATAATCCGGCGTCTGCGTGCAGAGGAGCAAAAAGTCGATGCTTTTGCGGTCGATGCCATAGACGCGAAAGAGCTCTTCTGCCGCCTGAACCGCAAGGTCGCTTGCCGCCGCATCCTTCGCCACGATATGGCGCGTGAGAATGCCGAGTTTTTCGATAAAGGCGGCATCGCCCTTGTTTTCTTCGACGGTTGGCGGCACATAAGTCGCTATCGCACGGATACAGGCCGATCGCCTGCCGCCCGCCTCGTTTATGCGTTCGCTGTGCATCGTTCAAACTCCCTCGATGCCGTGGCTGGCGAGCAGCTCTCGGATGGCTTCAATACTTGTAAAGTGCATCGGCGCGCTGTCGCTGCCGCCGAGCCGGATGCCGTAGGCTTCTTCAAGTGCCGCCGCTACCATTTGAATGTCGAGCGAGTCGAGCAGCCCATCGGAGATAAAATCGTCGCTTGCCGCAAAGTTCTCGTCACTCTTGACGCTCTGCAAAACTTCCAAAATCGTTTTCATCGCAAATGCGGGCAGGATGCTCCGGACTTTCCATCCGGAAAAGGCGCCCGCCTCACCTCACTTTCTTAAAACACAGAAATTTATTCTTCCTTTTCGAGGAAGGTACGGTAAAACTCCAGGCTGTTGCCCTCGGAGGTATTGCAGAAGGTGTCGTCGATCGTATAGAGCTTTTCGAGTTCTTCCGTGATGATTGTGTCGTCGAGCACAAAGACGGCGAGCCAGGATTCCAAAAAGGACGTGTCTTCCTCGATATCCAGAATGTCTTCACCATACGTGTCCAGCACATCACGGGCAAAGTTCTCAGCACCAGCATGGAGCTTTTGAAGCGCCGCGATATCCGCATGCTGCGGCTCATAGCTTGGCACCGGCTTACCCTCTGCCAAATGGAAACAGTTCAGCTGCCCGTCCGGGGAGGTCAGCACGGCTTCCAGCAGCAATTGATAGCGGTAGATATAGCGCGAGGAACACGCCAGCATGGTCGCGTCAACGTCTTCAGCAAAGCAGCCGTAGATCTTCTTTTCCGCTTCGCCCTTTTCGTCCTTGAACCAATTTTCCTGATTTGTCCCGAAGTAATAGCCGACAAAGGAAGATTCAGCCTGCGCAGCGCCTTCTATCGCAGCCACATGCAGCATTTTTGAAAGGAAATACTGTGTCGTCCCCGCATAGCCAATATCGATAATGCCGATTTTCTCGCCCGTAAGGAGCGCGGGATGTTCTGCCTTGATGTACGCCATATAGGCGGCGCGCTCCTCCTTCGCCTGCGCGAGAATATCGTCCGCCATCCCCTTCAGCAGGCGAAGGAAAGCCTTATTTTTACTGTCTTCCGGCAAGGTGATCTCTCGGTCTTCGACATCTTTGGGAAGCGCCATGCCGAGCCGCGCCCGGAGGAAGTCGCCGAGCGTCCCCTCGTATTTCGTCTGCAGGGAATCGAGAATGTCGTCAAAGGTCTGGAAGCTCGCCAGCGTAACGCTTCTGCGCGAGGTCAAAAAGTACGCAGAAGGCAGTGGCTCTTCTCCCGTCGCTTTCAAAAGGCGCGCCGCGGTCTCGCGGTACAGCGGCCCTAGGAAATAGCCGTCGCGGGCAAAGAACAGCAGACGCCTGCAGCCGTCCTTCTTTGCCCGGCGGATCAGCCATAGGATGTAGGTAAAGAGAATCGGCCCATAGAGGAAGTAGCCGAGCGCTTCAAACGTGTCCAAGCGGAACTGCCCGCGCCGCGCATGTAATACGTAGGGATTATGAAAGAATTTTTCCAGTATCGTTCCCAAGAGGATGCCGGCATAAAGACTCATGTCCTTGCCGTAGTGCGTCAGAATCTCATGACCAAAAGGCGTCAATGAAAAGAGATTGACGGCAGACATCATGTGATAGGATGCAATCCCGCGGTCGGAGCAAAGCTGGATATCGGACCACTCATTGTCGCCGATGTGCACCATCTTGCCCGCCATGCCCTTTTTCTCTGCGAGATAGTTCCATGTTGCCGCCGTGTCCTTGCGCCGCCCGGTCTCCGACGATAGGAAGATTCCGTCGTAGAGATCCGCCGTGATGCCGCATTTTTCAAGGATGCGCAGGACATCCGGCGTCTCGAGGTACATATCGGAGTTCAGATAGATCTTCTTGCCTTCCTTCCGGCAGAACTTCAGACAGTCGACCGCCTCAGGGCGCGGGAAGCAGATCTGTACCTCCGCTGCAACTTCCATCTCTTTCAGAGCGGCAGCTTCCTCAGGCGAGAGATCCGTGATTTCTTGAAGCCGTTCATATATCTCGGTCAGTGTGACATCGCTTTGCTCGTCCGGTATTCTGCTTTCTCGAAGTTCCTGCTCGGCGAGCAGGCGGTATTTTCTGAAGGCAAACGACCGCCCGAGGAACTTTCCCGCCTTGACCTCCAGCCACTTGTTGACCAGCGCGGGAAAGGCGATACGGCGCATGACGAGGGTATCAAAGATATCGAAGGAAATGCAGTCATGATTGGCAATCCACGGAAAATCCTTCGGATTCTTGCCGAAGTACTGCATCAGATTCTTATTGCCCCAGTTGAGCGTATAGGCATTTACCTCGGTGTTCATTTCACCGTAGTCCATGCCTTCCGCCGTCACGGTCAATGCAAGCACGCGCTCGACCGCATGGGCGATGGTACCGTCGTTTTGATGCTGCTCCTCGGCAAAGTCCTCGAGTTTTAACCCCGAGGTATACAGGCGGCGAATCGCCTTCGTGCGCGCCCAGAACATCGTTCCGGCAGAGAAATCAAAGTAGGCGGTCGGGCTGTTCGGCACATCGAGGATGCCCAGGAGCTTTGCGCCGACTGCACGGTTAGAGAGCCAAGTGAACGCAGCATACGGCACATTGTCCGCCGGCTGCGGGTAGAGCAGACCGAGATTCGGACGTTTGACAAAGAGCGCGAAGATACGCCGGATCTTTGCTGCATCCCCCAAGAGGCAGTCGAGGAGGTAATTGCGCCACTCGACCTGTTCACTGCCGGTGTAGAGGGATTTTTTCGAGTGGATATGCGCGATGAAGTCATAGTCGTCCAGCAGGTCGCCAAAACCGATCAGAAAGGGTGCAACATCGCGGCCGCGGTTCGGAACAACGCGCACGATGAGATGGTTTAGATGCGGGATATCCTTCGCCGTAAAGACTTCTTCGACATGCGCTTTCTGCCCTTCGTCGACAATGCTTAAGAGCAGATCGAAGGCAAAGGGCATGTTCTTAAGGTAGGATGCGAACTCTTCGGCAAGATCCACATAGAACAGATGGAGCTGGATGGCGATCTTGCCGGGTTGGCGGCGCTGTTCACCGACGTAGGCGTAAGAGCGCCGCAGACGGTGACTCGGCAGAAAGGTGTTCTTCTCACCGTATTTGCTGGCGCGCCACCTGCGGTAAAAGTCGGTGTTTTTCAGTGCAAAGGAAAAGGTATGATAAAAGGCATCCTTGATGCCGCCCCGAAGCCATTCGCCTCCGGGCATGTGCTGGTAAAGTCCTTTCAAGATTGCCAGGATGTCGTCTTTCTTCATAACACTCTCCTATTTTCCTGCGGCAGAATCCGGCGCGCCTCCGCTCAGCTTCCGCTTGATAAGGCTGGCGGCGCGGCGAAGGAGGCGGCGCGGATTTTGCCAGATCTGCCGCCACTCGGCGAGTTGGTCGTCGCGATTGGCGATCACCTTCGCCATCTCGGCAATCTGAGCCTGCAGGCGGTTATATTCCGCCTGAACCCTGGCCGTATACGCCTCCCGCTCGGCTTGCACGCCCGCTATCATCGCGGGCAGTATCTCATCGTCGAAGATGCCGATGGTGTAGTCGACGATCAGCGCCTTGGGACAGGGCTTTGGGATCGCTAGCTCTGCCTGTGGGTCGTCGGATGCGTAGAGATAGGTATCGTACAGGCGCTCTCCATTGGTGCGCGTAATCTCTGCCCGCAAAGACTCCGCGTCATAGACAAAGGAAATTTCATGGTAGCGGACGACACCGTTGAACTCGAGTGGATCAAAACGGATGGCCGCGGGGTCATGAAAGCCCGTGAGGTCGAACCGCAGTTTCTGACGACTGCCGAAGTGCACCGCGCCGAGCACCTGCACAGCCTTACAGCGCTCGTCAAAGCCATCCTTCCCGCGTTCTTGCACGAAACACTCCGCATGAAGCGCATAGCCCGGCGCACCGTGAAGATGCGTCTCCCGCTCTTTTGCCAATGCAGAATCGATTGGCACGAGGCGAAAGATGTACTGAAAGGCAGTGCCGTTGGGATTTTGCAGCAGAAAGCGGCGGACGGAGCGCGGCGCGATAGACGGCGATGCCTCTGGAATACCCGCATGTGCGACATCCGCCGCGGTATCGCGTTCGGAAATAATGGCGCAGCCAACAGTTGCCGCCATGCGATGAAAGGAATCGCGTGTGAAAAAGTGGACGTGCGTGCGGTCGAGAAGGCCGACATCCGCGTATTCGAACTTTCCCGCCATCAGGCTCAGAAGAATCGCATTGTGCGCGATGTTCGGCACAGAGACAAGAATGCTGCCCGCTTCCTTCAAAAGCTCTTTTGAGCGGCGAAGTGCCTTTTCCGGGTTCCGCAGATGCTCAAGGACATCGGCGAAGAGAATAAAGTCATAGCGCTCGTCCTTTAGTTTCAAAGCCCAGGCGTCGCCGTCAATGTCACCTTCAGGAATGCCTAGGCAGGCATGCTTTGCATACTGCGCCGCTTCCTGCCCTGCCGCCGCATCGATCTCGACAATATCGACGGTGCAGCCCATCGCCTCTTTGAGATAGCGCGTCAGGCGTCCATTTGCGGGACCAAGCTCCAAGACGCGGCTTCCCTTTTTGATATACGTGAGCAACACGGAAAGGCTATTTTCTGTCGCAAGGTCGAGTGCGAAATCATAATTCCCCAACGAATCCATCTCCCCCCTATGCATCTGACTTGAACTTTATCACGCCCATCGGTGCGGGATTACCAACATGCCTTCGCCGACGTAATCTGCCATAACGACGAGCGTCTTGACGCGCGAAATATACTGCAGCGGCACGGTCGCCGTCTCCTCAAAGATCGCGACATCGAAGTCATATTTGCCGCCGAGAACGCGAAGCCCCTCGGGGTATGTCAGCGTGACGGCGTTACGTCCCTTTGCCCAAGGAATCCTCTTGTGGTCCAGCAGGGTGTTCAGCCCGCAGATATAGGTATCATCGACCGTGCGCAGCGAAATGCCAAGGACAGCATCCTCGATGCTCTCGTCTTTTACGTTGTAGATGACGCGCACGGCAAGCGGCTTGTCGTAGGGATATGCATCGCCTGTAAGCGCTCTTCCTGCGCTGTCAAGGAGTTCAAAAGCAGTGACTTCGACGGCGTCACTTTCAAAGGCGACGTGCGGCCCTTCCTTTTTTTCCGCTTCTTTCGCGGCGCTCTCTGCTTTAATCTCGACTTTCGCCGTTCGGTCAGTCTCTTCAAGCTCGCTGTCTGCAAACTCGCGTTCCTGCTCGCGAATATCGTCGAGATAGCGGTCAACCACCCAGTTGACGTCTCCATCGAGCGCAACTTTGCCGTCCTTGAGCCATATCGCCCGCGTGCAGAAACGGCGAACGGCATTCATATCGTGGGAGACGAAGAGGACAGCTGTGCCGCCCTGCATCAGCTCTTTCATCTTCTTCATGCTCTTGATCTGAAAGCGCATGTCGCCGACAGACAACGCCTCATCGACGATGAGGATCTCGGGGCGGACAAAGACATTTGCCGCAAAGGCAAGGCGGGCAAACATGCCGCTTGAATACATCTTGACCGGCTGGCGGGCAAAGTCTCCGATGTCAGCAAAGGCGAGAATCTCCGGCAAAAGCGCTTCCATCTCGCCGTGCGAGCGCCCCATGACCGTGCCCGTCATATAGACGTTTTCGACGCCGGTCATCTCAGGGTTGAAACCTGCGCCAAGCTCGAGCAGCGAAGCGATGGAGCCCCGCACATCCAGCCTGCCGCCGGACGGCGTTAAAACGCCGGTGATCAGCTTCAAAAGCGTCGACTTTCCCGCGCCGTTTCGCCCGACGATGCCGATAATCTCTCCCTTTTGAACTTCCAGCGTGATATCCGAAAGCGCGTAAAAATCCGTACTATAGCGCTTGCGGAAGGGGTTCAGCGCTTCCTTCACACGGTCGGCCGGTCGGTCAAAAATCTTGTAAGTCTTGGACAGATGCTCGATCGAGATGACAACCTCTGCCATGCGTCCCCTCCTTTCATATCAAAGCACGTTACAAGACGTCAGCGAAGTGCGGACGCAATTTTTTAAAGACGACGATGCCGAGCAGGAGGATCGCCGCTGTCACCAGCCAAAAGCCCAGATTGGTAAAGCCGCGCTCCCAAAACCACTCGTGCGAAATAAAGCTCATGCGATAGCCTTCAACGATGTAGTAGAGCGGATTCATCTTGAAGATGATCTGATACGCTTCGGGAATCATGTCGAGGCTCCAAAAGATCGGCGTTCCCCAAAAGCCAAACTGCAGAGCCATTCCGACGAACTGCCCGACATCCTTCAAGAAGACCATTAGCGAAGAGGTCAGGAGCGACAGCCCGAAGACGAGACAGATCATGGCAAAAAAGTAATAGAAGACCTGCAGATTATAGACGCTCGGCCAGTAGCCATAAGCCGCAAACATCAAAAAGAGGACGGCAACAAAGAAGAGGTTGACGACGAGCGCCGACATGATTTCGATGATGGGCAGCAAGCTGACGCGAAAGATGACTTTCTTAACGAGAAAGCTGTTCTTGACGATTGAACCCGTCGCACTCATCAGAGCATCGCTGAAGAAGAACCAGGGGAACATTCCGCAGACGAGCCAGAGAATGAACGGAAAATCGCCGACAGGCTTTGACTTAAAGCCGACCTGAAAGACAAACCAAAAGATAAAGACCGTAATGGTCGGCTGGATAAATGCCCAGAGGATGCCGAGAGAAGAACCGACGTAGCGTTCCTTCAAATCCTTCTTTGTCATCTCCCAGAGAAGACGGCGGCTTCGCCAAATATCGAGCAAAAAGCCCAGAGCCATCTGTAGGTAGCGCAACGCATGCCCTCCTTTCTTCGCGTACAATCCTATCAATCTCTTTTATCCGCTGCGATTTTTTAAATTACGAGGCTCGCAGCGAGGTCTTTGCCGTATTCTTTCAGCGGATGCCAGCCCTCGCCCTGCAGTGCTTTATATTCTCTTTGGTAGCGCAGATAACGCGGCAGAAGATAAACGGCGCCCTGCTTTATCCTCTGCTTTCGCCACAGCAAAAAAGCATGTACCGCTTCGCCATAGTCCGCAGCAAATCCCGCCGCTGCCTGCGGCTTAAAGCGCCGCAGTGCTTCGGCCGCCGCAGCCTCACGCCGCATGAGCTCACCAAAGTGGAAAGCCCCGCGCGCTTTGAGTTTACGCCAGGCAGCCAGACGACTCTTCAAGCTCAGCTGCCCCGCGCCGATGAGATTTGCTTCGCTTTGCCGATACTTCGACAAGACCTCGCCAAGAGGCAGGATGCGCGCACTTGCGGCAGCCGCCCATGCGAGCCACTCGTCGTGATAGGCCGCCGTCGAAAGCGGAAGGGCGCGCGTCAGCAAAGCGCGGCGAAAAGCACAGGCACTTCCCTGCACGACGTTGCCCCACCAAAGGCGGCGGTAATCTCGCTGCAAAAAGCGATGCACATCAAAGCGAAGAACTTTCCAGAAGGAAGGCGCGAGCGGCGCAAGCGCTTCATCCACGACCGCCGCATCATGAAAGACGAGTATGGCATCTGCCGCAGATTCAAACGCCTGAATCAGCCGCTCGATCTTCTGCGGCAGCCAGACGTCATCTTGATCGGACAGGACGATGATGTCGCCCGTGGACTTTCGGATCGCCTGCTCAAAATTTCGCCGAATGCCGAGATTCGACCGGTTGACACAGATCTTATGCGGAATGCCCACTGCGCTTAGGATACGGCGGGCAATCGCGAGCGTATCGTCTTTTGAGCCGTCATCCGACAGCACGACCTCATCCGGGCGGCGCGTCTGCCCCGCGATGCTTTCCAGCTGTTCGGCAAGATGCGCCGCGCCCTGATAGGTACAGACTGCAACGGAAACCTTCATATCCCCAGCTCCCATCTGCTTACGCCTGCGCGCCGCTTAGGCAGCCATAGAGAACCACTTGCAGACGTTTTATTATACTACGAATTTCCCGTTCTGACAACGAAACAAATCATCAAGATTCTACCGTAAATGTTACGGAAGAATACGATGCGCCTAAGCAAACCTTAGTGAAGCAAGCGGGGAAAGTGCACGGTACGACCCGGCGGACTTCTTTCGTCCAAGCGCAGCACGTTTAAGAAGTCCGCCGGTTTTAAGCGTACAAGTGCACGACCGCTTGCGTAATGAGACGTTTGCGTGGGGCACGCATGTCCGTAACATTTTACGTAGATTCATCATAGATTCATCATCAAGATCTATAGCAAAGGAAACAACCCGTCATCGTATGCCAAAGCGGGCAACGATGGTGCGCGTCAGCCGCAAAATGGCGGAAAAAAGCGGATTCGGCAGAAAGGGAAGCAAAAGTTCAAAGAGCGTCACGCCCCTGCGCACATGGCGAAGGGCAAAGAGACGGTACGCGCTGGAAAGCGTCACACTTTTTGCATATGCCTTTCTGGCGGCCATCCAAGAAAGCTCCGCCGCGTAAATCTCTCCGCAGGGCAGGCGGAGCGTCACTTCCTGCAAAAAACGCGCGTCTTTTTCGAGCTTCTGCGCGTAATAATCCGCCTTGCTCGTTACGCCGTGCAGGGTCTCGCTGCTATTCTTCCCGTGCAGGCGGTGAAATGCCAGCGTCTCAGGCAGAAAGCGAAAGCCGCCGCAAAAAAGCGCGACGAGCTCAAGCCACTGGTCGTGAAAGACCATCGGCGGAAACGGAAGCGCTGCCTTTGCTGCCGCACGCCTTACGAGCATGCAAAAGCCGAGCGCCCAATTCTTGTTGACGAAGCACTTTTCCTGATAGGCGCGATCATTGATCTTTTCTATCGCCGAGCTGTTCAAAAGACTGCCGGAAAGTTTTGCAGCTCTGCCGTAAAGCGTATTTGGCAGGGCATTTCCCGCTTCGTCAATGTAGCCGGCGTTGCAGTGGCAAGCACTTACCGCGGGATTTTCGTGCATAAAAGCCGCCATGACTTCGATCTTTCGACTGTCCCAGATATCGTCCTGGTCACAGTAGGCGATGAGATCGCCCCCCGCCTGCGCCGTGAGCGCAGCAAACGCCGCCGTCACGCCGTTCGTCTTTCCGTTCTGCAAAATTCGATAGGAAAAACGCGTGATGTATTTCTTAAGAAGCGGCGCGCAGTCAAAATTCTTTGGGCTGTCATTCCAGACGAGAAGGTCGAGTTTTCCGGCATAGGTCTGACGATTCAAGGAGCAAAGCTGCTCTTTAAGCCACTTTGCCTGCGGCCGATAGACCGCCAGTGCTATCGTCACCGACTGCCGTATTTCCATCGTCACACGTCCCGCCCTTTCGTCATTTAAAAAGGAAGTTCTTGATCTTTCCAAAGGCCTTCAGCGAGCGCCGAAGGTCTGCAGGATCCTTGAGCCCCACCCAGAGACGATGCGCGATGTAGCGGGGACGCAGGTAGTATTTTTTCCGCGCCATATCGCAAAACGCCGTCATATCCTCAGAGGAGATGCCCGGAAGATTTAAGACGCAGTTAATCGTACCGTCTTCCTTTACGTATTCGTCATACTTCCCGGTGATGTAACCGTTCTTCTTCGCCCATGTATACGCTTCCGTTCCCGGAAAGGGAAGGAGCGGGTAGAACTGCGCGGTGTCCGTATTGAGCTCCAGCGCAAGGCGAAGGGTCTCCGCCATCGTCTCCTTGGTCTCCCCCTCGTTGCCGACCATGTAGCAGGCATGGACGAGAAGTCCCGCCCTTTTCGCATTCTTCACATAGCTGCGGATGAGCGCGAGCGTCGTCCCCTTCTTGATGTTTCGAAGAATCTGCTCGCTGCCGCTTTCAATGCCGGGAATGATGAGGCGACAGCCCGCTTTCTTCATCATCTGCATCGTCTCTAAATCGAGGTTGACGCGGGCATTGCAAAGCCAGCGCAGGCGCCTCGGCAGTCCCTTTTCTATCAGCAGGCGGCAAATCTCCATCACGCGCTTTTTATTCGCCGTGAAGGTGTCGTCTTCGATGACGATTTCCTTGACATCCGGAAAGTTTTCGGCAATGTAGGAAAATTCCGCGACGACGTTTTCCGGCGAGCGCAGGCGATAGCGATGGCCGTGCATGGTCTGCGGATAGACGCAGAAATTGCAGTGCGCCATACAGCCGCGCCCCGTGAAAAGCTGGATTTCAGGATAGGCGGATGCGGAGAAGAAATAATCCCTTTCGTTCAAATATTTTTTGATAAAGGCGGAGGCAAAGGGGATCTCATCGATATCCTCGATGAAGGGCATGGCAGGGTTGCTCTTTACTTCGCCGTCCTTTCGGTAGGTGAGCCCCCGAACCGCACGCCAATCTTTGCCGTCCTGCAGAGCGCGTGCCACGTCGCGCACGATGTAGTCAAACTCGTGGCGCGCCACAGCGTCGATCGCCTCGCTAAGCACCAGCGACTCGGCCGGAAGCGCGGAAACATGCGTCCCGACGAGGAGGAAGACAGCGTCCCTAAATGCCGCTTCCGCCTTGATCGATGCGAGAAAGGCCACGTCGGAAGAAAGGGACGGCGTGCTCGTCTCGATGACAAAAAGCTTCGTTCCTTCCCCATGTGCCCTGACATAGGCAAGAGCTTCGTCCTCATGCATCGGCTTTGCGGGCGCATCGAGGAATTCGACGTCGAAGCCGTCTTTTTCGCAGACAGCAGCCGCGTAGATGAGCCAGAGCGGGTAGTAGAATGTACCGCTGCGCGTCAGCGCAGGACTTCGGTTCTCACGGGAAAATCGTCCGTATGCCGCCTTGAAAGGAGGGTTGATAAAAAACACCTTCATAATAGCTTTGTCTCCTCTATCCGTCTGTTCCATCGCGCCGCACGGAAAAAGTAGCGATAGCGAAAAAACAGCCGGAAAAGCCCTTTGATATGCTCGTAATTATGCTTGCTGAAGAGTTTCTTTCGAGACAGCCGCTGCCAGTCGTGACGGATAGAAACGCGGCTGTCGTAGACGACAAGATACCCTTTCGACCACGCGCGAAGACAGTATTCCACATCCTCGGGCGCGTAGAAGATTCCTTCATCAAGGCCGCCGATACGCTGGACCAGTTCCATCCGCATCAGCCAGCAGGCAGACATCAGATAGCCGACCTTCGTGAGTCCCTGCGGGTTCTTCTCGATGTTTTCCCGCGCCGCACCGCGCCGCCGCCATGACCGAACGGGCAGCACCTTCAGCAGCTTGATCCATGCGGTCGGAATCGCCCTGCCGGAGTTTTGCAGTGTACCGCCCTTTCCATAGAGCCGCGGACCGATGATGCCGATGTTCGAATTTCTTTCCAGTGCATCCAACATCGTTAAAAAGGCCTCTTCATTAACGACAGTATCAGAGTCCAAGATGCAAAGAAACGCTGCCTTTTCCTCTGCCTTTCGGATGCCGATGTTGCGCGGGGCAGTCGTTCCCCGGTTTTCCGGCAGCGCGATGAGCGCTAGGTCAAGGCTCGGATGCTGCCTGCGAAATCTTTCGACAGCGTCCCTCGTGCCGTCCTTTGAACCGTTATCGACGACGACGATGTATGGCCGCAGCTGGCAAAAGGCCGCGATGGACGTGAGACACGCGGTGATGACTTCTTCGCTGTTCCATGTCAAAATCACAAAGGCGACGGCATCGGATTTCGAAAGGCGATTCTTCATAGCTGTTATTTCCTATAGGCACGATGGACATAGCTTCCTCAGGGAATGGTCACGTGAAGGAGTGGGGTGGACTGCAGCAAATCACCCGCCGAGGTCCATGTCATAATGGAGAGCATATACTCGCCGGACGGAAGGTCATTATCCTTCGTATCGATCGACGCACCAAAGGATTCGGTGCCGGGGCGATGCATCAGCGCATGGACGTCATCGCGCAGCACGAGGCGTCCTTTCATGCCGTATTCCTCACCGTTGTCACGCCGCAGCAAAAACATCGTATCCTCGGCCGTACCAGCGCCAGGCAGCTGCCAGACATCAATTTTTAGCGGCGTCCCCTTCTGCCAGACGAGCACCTTCGGCGGTGCCTCCTTGTTGACGGTATCCAAATGGCAGTAGAGTGTAATATCCTTTCGAACCTTGCCGGAAAAATGCACGGGGCGATAGGTCGTAAAGCGCCGACTGTAATCAAAGGTTGCGGCCAGCGCGGGATGCTGCGCCTGAAAATCTTTTAACTGCTGGTCTAAGAAGGCAACGTGCGCCTCTGCACCCGCCGCCGTCACGAAAGAGCCAAATCCATCGGAATCTGCGGGCACTTTTCCCGTGAGATGCGCAAGAATTCGATCGCCGATAAACGGACGATAGTGCGAGCCGTCGTAAAAGTTCACGGCATCGGTTGAGGCTTCGTTTAAGCCACTGAAATCATAGTAGTCTGTAATCTTGGCGAGTTCTTCCTTGAAGGTGTCAAACGCTGTGCCGTCCGTATCGAGATAGGTTGTCTGATAGACGGGATTGATGAAAAAGACTGTTTCGATGCCGTTTTCCTTTGCCAATCGGCAGATTTCACGGATCGCTGCAAGGGCTTCCTGCATGTGATCCTCTTCGTACGCATAAGAGCGCAGGAAATCGCCATCCTTCCTGTGCCCGTCAGGATCGGCATCAATTTTCGCATCGCACCCGTCCCAGATGAGGTTACCCGTCTTGTAGATATCAAAGATATGTACCGCCTTCTCTCGCTCCGCAGCGGTTTTCAAGCGCTGTGGGCGCTGAAAGAGCAGGCGGAGATACGCCTCTGCATCGTAGGGCTTATAGGGATAGCGATCGCCGAACTGCTTGATGTGCTTCTCTGGATCGACGCGAAAGGAAGCATCGTCGAGGCCGATCATGAGCTTTTTAATCTTGACCCCGCCCTTTAGAAAGTAGCGAATCGTCTGCAAAAACTCCTGCGGCGATCCCTCTGGATAGGTCATATTATACCACCTATTGCCGTCCTGCATCTTTTCGAGATCGAGCACGCCGACACGCGAGCTGCCGAAGCAGAACGCATTGTATTTGTCAGGGTTTCCCAAAATGTAGCGCGTCTTGACAAAGTTTTCAGCAACGCCGAAACGCCGCCCGGAAAACTTTGGATGCAGGATGCCGAGCTCATCGTGCATGTAGTTGTACCGCCCGACGATTGCAAGCGGCAGGCAAATGAACAACAACAGCAAAAAAAAGAATCGTTTCATAGCGAAGACTCCTAGAACTGAAAATACAGGAACAAGGATTCATGTGTAAGCTCCAGTACGGAGTAGACGAAGAGCGCAGCAAAGACGAGCGCCACATACCACTTGGGCTGAAATCGCTTGATGATTCTATTCGAGTCCGGCAAAAAGACGACGGCGATAAGCGCAAAACAGAGGATGCGAAGCGGAAGATCCGGCAGCAGCGTCGAAACGGAAAGCGGATCGGAAAGATACGGCTGAATCTCGTAGGCGATCGCTTCCGGCAGATGAAAGCCGTGCCTGCCGCACATGGCACCGAGCACCGCCTTAGCGGTCAAAAGATCCGGCGCACGGAAGAAAACAAAGGAGACCGCAACAAAGAGCAAGGTCAGTGCACGCGCGATCGGGCGGCGCATCGGCAGGTTAAAATGCTTCCAGCACTGATTGACGACGATGCCGACGGACTGCAGCAGGGCAAAGACGACAAACGTCCAGCCCGCACCGTGCCAGATGCCAACGATGAAGAAGGTCACGGACGCCGCGAGAAGCGTATGGCAAAAGCGAACGTTTTGAAACGAGCGGATGATCGGCTGATAAAGCGCGACAAAAAGAGCATTTGTCAGCGAGATATGCCAGCGCTGCCAAAAGTTCGAAAGGCTGACGGCACGAAATGGTTGATTGAAGTTGATTGGAATCGAAAGATTCATCATCCGCGCCAGGCCCACGGCCATGTCGCTGTAGCCGGAAAAGTCAAAATAGAGCTCCATCATATAGCAGAGTACGACCTGCCAGCCCTGCCAGAAATCGAGACCGGTCGCATTGGCAAAGCCCCACGCGACCGGCTGGATAAAGCTGTCTGCAATGATGATCTTCTTGGCAAGACCGAGGATGAAGAGACAAAACCCCGGCGTTAGGTTGGAAAAGTCCAGCCGGCGAAGGCGCGCATTTTGAAACTGGCTCATCATATCCGCATGAAAGAGAATCGGCCCTGCCATCAGATGCGGAAAGAAGGAGACAAAGAGCGCGTAATCAAAAAAGTTATGCTCCTTGACGATGCCGGCGCGGCAATCGATCAGCGCCAAGATCTGCGTGATGGTGAAGAACGAAATGCCAAGCGGCAGGACGAGATGCAGAAGCGGAATGTGTGCCCCAAATGCCATGTCGATGCTGGAAAAGAAAAAGTCGAGGTATTTGTAGAAGGAAAGCAGCGCGATATTGCCCGCAATGCCTATCCAGAAAATGCCGTGCGAAAGCTTCTGCCGGTGCGCTGCATCCGCCCGCAGGATTCCCCAGCCGAGCAGATAGTTGACGAGGATGCTGCCGACGAGAAGCGGCAAGTAGTGAACATCCCAATAGCCGTAAAAACAAAGGCTTGCCAACATCAGCCAGATATTCGCCAGACGGCTGCAGCGCGAAAATCGTCCCAGCAAGAAATAACCTGCCATGACAACTGGCAGGAAGACAAAGAGAAAGAGATAAGAATTAAAAAGCATCCGCGCGGATCCCTCCCGCTATCTCGTAAAAACTTTATGTTTTTACAAGTATAGCATATTCCTTCCTTTAGACGCAAGTTTTCACCGGAAGGAGGCGCCTTCAGCAGCAGACTTATCCAAGAGTTGCCCCCTTCTTTTCTTCCTTTGCTATTCTTGCATTTTCTGTATAAATGTCGTATATTAAATTAAAGTCATTCGGTTGGTTTTGATTTCGAGGAGGATGATGTAGATGAAACTTGCAGCATTGAAGAAAATTCCGCTTGGTCTTCCACTCCTGGGACTAAGTGCGGCAACGGCCGCAACGTATGCGAAAAAACCGATTCACATCGCCATCGGCGCTGCTTGGCTCGGATTTTCTGCACTGCATGGGATGCAGCATGCCGAGAAGCTAAGGCAGGATGCCAAGTGTCTCTTGCGCTTAAAGGAGAGCGCAAAAAAGGGAGTGGAGGAAATCGCTGAAAGCGCAGCATGGACGACGCGCAATACCTATCTTCACATCGTCTTTGCGGGCACGGAAGTCGTCAGCGCTCTGCCAGGCCGCATTCGCCTGCGCAACCGCGCGATTATCGGCAATGACGAACTTGCGGAAAAGGTGACGGACTTCATCACAAGCCACGCCGGTGTTGAAAGCGCCGTCACAGACCTCACGACGGGCAGCATGGTCATTCACTACGATGCGAAAGAAATTCAAAAAAATCCACAGCTCGCCGCTGCAGAAAAATACTTCCGCCATCACGCAAAGATTGTCGCGGCTTAAGGGCACTGCGTTCTATCCTGCCGCCAAATATAAAAAGAGGGAAAGCCGTTTTGCTTTCCCTCTTTCTTCTTATCGGATACTCAGATCATTTTCTCTGGATGGAAGACCTTATCGAATTTCTCCGGCGTCAAATACCCTAGCGTGACGCACGCCTCCTTCAAAGAGCTGTTTTCCTCAAATGCCTTATGCGCCGTCTTTGCCGCATTTTCATAGCCGATAATGGGGCTCAGCGCTGTGACGAGCATGAGCGAGCGATGAAGATTATCGTGCATCTTCTCTTTGTTTGCCCGAATGCCGGAAACACAGCGCTTCTCAAAGGAGCGCAGGGAATCGGACAGCAGACGAACGGACTGAAGGAAATTGTAAATCGTCACGGGCATAAAGACATTGAGCTCAAAATTTCCCTGCGAAGCTGCGATGCCAATGGCCGTATCATTTGCCATGACCTGCACCGCAACCATTGTCGCTGACTCGCACTGTGTCGGATTGACCTTGCCGGGCATGATGGAGCTTCCAGGCTCATTGGCGGGGATTGTGATCTCACCGAGGCCGCAGCGCGGTCCGCTCGCCAACCAGCGCACGTCGTTTGCCATCTTCATGAGGTTTGCGGCAAGCCCCTTGAGCGCGCCATGCGCAAAGACCATCTCATCCTTACTGGACAGCGCGTGAAACTTATTGGCGGCCGAGCAGAAATCAAGCCCCGTGAGCTCGCTGACGACACGCGCCACCTCTTCGCCAAAGCCCGTTGGCGTATTGAGTCCTGTACCGACTGCTGTTCCCCCAAGGGCAAGTTCCTTCAGGAAGGGCAGTGAACACTCGATCATCTGCCGCGAGGCGATGAGCATAGCACGCCAGCCGCTGATCTCCTGTGCGAAGGAAATCGGCACGGCGTCCTGCAAATGCGTGCGCCCCGTCTTTACAATGCCTTCATTTTCCTTCATCAGCTTCTCTAACGTCTGCGCCAGCTTATCGATGGACGGCAGCAGGTGATCTTCCAGTGCCACGACGGCAGCGATGTGCATCGCCGTTGGGAAGGTATCGTTGGAGCTCTGCGACATATTGCAGTGATCGTTTGGATGCAGCAGCTTTTCACCTGCCAATTCATTGCCGCGGTTCGCCAACACCTCATTGACATTCATATTCGACTGCGTACCGCTGCCCGTCTGCCAAACGGAAAGCGGAAAATGCCCATCCAACTTGCCCTCTAAAATTTCATCTGCCGCCTTTGCAATGCAGTCCCGACGACGCTCATCCAGCTGTCCTAATATCGTGTTGGCAAAGGCAGCTGCCTTTTTCAAAATGGCAAAGGCACGAATGATTTCCATCGGCATCTTTTCCGTGCCGACGGGAAAGTTCTCAAAGCTTCGCTGCGTCTGTGCACCCCAATAACGATCCTTCGGCACGCGTACCTCGCCCAGCGAATCATGCTCAATCTTGTATTCCATAAGACAGCCTCCCTATTATAGATCTCACATCCATGAACCAAATGTCCATGCCTATAGAATACTATAACTAAGAATATTTTTCAATATTTTACTGCAAAAACCTTATGAAAATAAAAAGACCTTCCATAAGAGGAAGGTCTTTTTACAGCAAGGGTAAGTATCAGCCGAGGATGACGAGGGAATCACCGTTCTTGACACTCTGACCAGCATTGACGTTAATTGCCTTGACCGTGCCTGCTGCATCTGCCGTGATCTCGTTCTGCATCTTCATCGCCTCGAGGATGAGGAGGACGTCGCCGGCATTGACCTGCTGGCCTTCCGAAACGGAGACGGAGACGATCTTGCCCGGCATCGGAGCGTCGACGGAATGCTCGCCTGCGCCTGCTGCCTGTGCTGCCTTCGGCGCGGCTGCCGGAGCCGGTGCTGCTTTCGGAGCCGGTGCCGCCTTCGGTGTTGCCGGAGCTGCGGCAACTGCTGCCTTTACTTCTTCGACTTCGACTTCATAAGACGTGCCGTTGACAGAGATGTTGAACTTTTTCATTAAAAATGCCTCCAATACGTTATGCGCAGCGTTTTTTCTGCGCCAGAATCATAGCAAGAAAAATATCTCAGCGTCTGCCGCCGCGAGCTGCTTGCGCCCAGACGTCGCTGCGCTTAATGCGGACTGCGATGACCTTATTTCCCGTCGCTGCTTCAACTGCGGCAGAGATGACTGCCACAATTTCAGGGCTGACGTTCTTCGTGTTACTCATAGTGACCCCCTAAATTAAAGCGGAATGTTGCCGTGCTTCTTCGCAGGACCAACCTCGCGCTTGCTTGCAAGGGCATTGAGCGCCGTAATGATGCGAGGACGCGTCTCCTTCGGCTCGATGACCATGTCGACGACACCGCGCTCCGCAGCCTTGTACGGCGTAGCGAATTCTGCGACGTACTCTGCGGTCTTCTGCTCCTTGTCCGGATCCTTGCGGAAGATGATGTTTGCAGCGCCCGCAGGCCCCATGACAGCAATCTCGGAGGTCGGCCAAGCCATGACCTGATCTGCGCCCAGCTCGTGGCAGCACATAGCGATGTAGGAACCGCCGTATGCCTTGCGCGTAATGACCGTGATCTTGGGAACCGTCGCCTCGGAATATGCATAGAGCATCTTTGCGCCGTGGCGGATGATGCCGTTATGCTCCTGGTTGACGCCCGGCAGGAAGCCCGGAACATCGACGAGGTTAATCAGAGGAATGTTGAACGCATCGCAGAAGCGAATGAAGCGTGCGCTCTTATCCGATGCATCGACGTCAAGGCAGCCTGCCATGACATTCGGCTCGTTCGCAATGATGCCGACCGTACGGCCGTCGAAACGCGCGAAGCAGCAGATGATATTCTTTGCGAAGTGCTCATGGACTTCGTAGAATTCGCCGTTATCGACGATAGAACGGATGACGTCCTTCATGTCGTACGGTGCATTCGGATTGTCTGGAATAACCGTGTTGAGGCTCTCATCCTGGCGATCTGGATCGTCCCCCGTTGCAACGATCGGTGCGTCTTCCATGTTATTGCTCGGCAGGTAGGAGAGCAGATAGCGGATCTGCTTAATGCAGTCCTCTTCATTCTCCGCTGCAAAGTGTGCAACGCCGCTGCGGCTGTTGTGCGTCATAGCGCCGCCGAGAGCCTCTGCCGTGACGTCCTCTGCCGTAACAGACTTGATGACCGCCGGACCTGTGATGAACATCTGGCTCGTATTCTTCACCATGTAGATGAAGTCCGTGATTGCCGGGCTGTAGACAGCACCGCCTGCGCACGGTCCCATGATGACCGAAATCTGCGGGATGACACCCGATGCCGCCGTATTGCGGTAGAAGATGCCGGCATAGCCGGAAAGTGCATCGACCGCTTCCTGGATGCGGGCACCGCCGGAATCGTTGATGCCGATGCAGGGCGCACCCATCTTCATCGCCAGATCCATGACCTTCCAGATCTTATGTGCGTGCTTTTCACCGAGCGAGCCGCCTTCGACCGTAAAGTCCTGTGCAAAGGCGTAGACAAGACGTCCGTCAACCGTGCCATAGCCCGAGACGACACCCTCACCTGGAAGCTCTTTCTTCTCCTGGCCGAAGTTCGTGCAACGATGCTTCATGAAGAGGTCGAGCTCGACAAATGTGCCTTCGTCAAAGAGCATGTTGATGCGCTCACGTGCTGTCATCTTGCCCTTGCCGTGCTGCTTGTCAATGCGCGCCTGACCGCCGCCCTGCATGAGATGCTCTTTTTTCGCATTCATCTGGGCGATTTTTTCCTGAACAGTAGCCATTATATACCTCCTAGATTCGCCGGCCTAACCGGCAGGGATTGTTCTCGCGAGGGAATTAATCGCGCTGGCAGAGTTCAAGGAGGACGCCATGCGTAGCTTTCGGATGGACAAAAGCGATGTTCGCACCGCCAGCACCCTTGCGCGGCTTTTCGTCGATGAGCTTGATGCCCTTTGCCTTGAGGTCAGCAAGAGCAGCTTCGAGGTTATCCACGCGCAGAGCAACGTGCTGAATGCCGCCGCGGCCGCCGTTCTTTGCGATGAACTTCGCAATCGGGGAGGAGTCCTCAGTCGCAGCAAGGAGCTCGATCTCGCTGCCGTTCGGCGTCGGGAAGAAGCCCGTCGTAACCTTCTGCTCTGCAACCGTCTCTTCACCGTTGTTGGGGAGACCGAGTGCTTCCGTATAGAAAGAACCGACTTCTTTGAGATCTTCCACAGCGATGCCGATGTGATCCACACCCAAAATCTTGAACATAGTGATTACCTCCTAAAATAAAGTAACTGAATCTATCGGGAATTGCGTTCTGTTGCCTTTCCCTTGAAAATCTCAAGAAACTGCAATCCCCGAAGGGAGAAGCCGTTACTTGAGCATTTCCTCCATTAATTCACCGACCACGGTATAGGGATCGGTCTCGTGCTTGCGGAAACTTTCAACATAGGCGTCGAGACGTCCGTTTTCCACGATCTGCCGCTTGATGCGGTAGTTGATGCGTGCATTCAAGATGTCGAGCATCTCGTCCTTTGCACGCTTCGTGCGGCGGCGCGTGAGCTCTCCATTTTCCTCGATGAAGGCGCGGTGCTTGCCGACGAGTTCGACGAGCTCCTCAATGCCTTCATTCTGCATCGCGACGACCTTGTGTACCGGCGGACGCCAGTAGCCGGGCGCAGCTTCCTCTGCTTTCGGCACAACGCTCAAGTGATGGAATTGATCTTCCAGCGCCTTTTGCGTCGCGGTCTTTGCTATCCGCATGCTGCCGGCATCGAGATCGAGCATCATATTGATCTCGCGGACGACTTTATCGGCTCCGTCGAGATCGCTCTTATTGATGACGAACAAGTCGCCGATCTCGAGGATACCTGCCTTGATGGCTTGAATATCATCGCCCATCCCCGGAATCAGGATGACCATCGTCGTGTCAGCTGCCTTGACAATATCGACTTCCGACTGACCGACACCGACGGTCTCGACGATGATGATGTCCTTTCCAAAAGCATCCATCGCCTTGACGACGTCCGCCGTCTTATGGGAAAGACCACCAAGACTGCCGCGCGTTCCCATGGAGCGGATGAATACGCCTTTATCAAGTGTCAGGTCATCCATGCGGATGCGGTCGCCCAGGATGGCACCGCCTGTAAACGGACTCGAGGGATCGACGGCGACGATGCCTACGGTCATGCCCTTCTTGCGATAGGCGCGGGCGATCTTATCCGTCATCGTCGACTTGCCGGCACCCGGAGGGCCCGTGATGCCAACGACATACGCGTGCCCTGTATGTGTATACAGTTCCTTCATGATGTCGTTGGCTTCAGGATACTCGTTTTCGATCGCGGTGATCGCCCGCGAGAGTGCGAGCCGGTTGCCTGCAAGGAGTTCCTTTGCAATATCCAAAATGAACCCCTCCTTTCTGCTTGCTTTTTACTGCTTACTTTTGTCACAAGAACTTTGTGAAAAAGTTGACAATCCGATATAAGAAAATAGTGTTGGAAGTCTAGACACTTTTTCCATCCATCTCCCAACACTACCCTTTACCTATACGTTAGCAAAACCGACTCAGGCTTTGACGTGTGCCTTGATGTAATCGACGAGTTCCGAGGTCGGCGTACCTGGCGTAAAGACTTCGCTGATGCCGGCTTTCTTGAGCGCCGGAATATCCGTCTCAGGAATGACGCCGCCGCCGATGATGAGGACGTCGTTCATGCCTTCAGCACGGACGAGATCGACGACCTTCGGGAAGAGATGTGGATGTGCGCCCGAAAGGATGGACATCGCGATGACGTTGACGTCTTCCTGAAGGGCAGCTTCTGCGATCTGCTCCGGCGTGCGGCGAAGACCCGTGTAAACAACCTCAAAACCTGCGTCGCGAAGTGCGCGAGCAACGACCTTTGCGCCGCGGTCATGACCGTCAAGACCTGGCTTAGCAACGAGAACTTTGATTTTCTTATCCATTTTATTTTTCCTCCAACTATCACGTTCGTGATGTAGGAACCGAAGGGGCAGGCCGCCCCGCCGTTCCAACCCTATCGAAAGATGAAACTTACGAATTACAGGCTGACATGTGCCTCGTACTCGCCGAAGACTTCACGCATAACGTTGCAGATCTCGCCGAGCGTCGCATACGTCTTGACAGCTGCAAGGATGTGCGGCATGAGGTTTTCGTTTTCGTCGTTGCAAGCCTTCTTGAGGTCGGCAAGAGCAGCTTCAACAGCAGCGTTGTCGCGCTTTGCCTTCATCTCGTTGACCTTCTTCTTCTGCTTTTCGCCAACAGAAGCATCGACCTTCAGGAGATCCTTCGGCGGCTCTTCATTTTCGATCTGGAACTTGTTGACGCCGACGATCGTCTTAGCACCGGACTCAACGTCCATCTGCCACTTGTAAGCGCTGTCCTGAATTTCCTTCTGAATGTAGCCCTTTTCAATAGCTGCGACAGCGCCGCCGATCTCGTCGATCTTCTTGATGTAGTCCCAAGCTTCCTTCTCGATCTTATTCGTCATAGCCTCGACATAGTAGGAGCCTGCGAGCGGATCGATGACGTCTGCAAGACCGGATTCGTATGCAACGATCTGCTGCGTGCGAAGTGCGATCGTAACGGATTCCTGCGTCGGAAGGGCAAGTGCCTCGTCACGGGAATTCGTGTGCAGGGACTGCGTGCCGCCCATGACAGCCGCTGCCGTCTGGAGCGCAACGCGGACGATGTTATTGTTCGGCTGCTGTGCCGTCAGCATCGAACCTGCCGTCTGGGTGTGGAAGCGAAGCTTCATGCTCTTGTCTTTTTCTGCATGGAAGCGTTCCTTCATGACCTTTGCCCAGATGCGGCGGGAAGCACGGAACTTTGCAACTTCTTCAAGGACGTTGTTGTGTGCGTTCCAGAAGAAGGAGAGACGGCCTGCAAAGTCGTCGATGTGAAGACCGGCCTTGATGGCAGCGTCGCAGTATGCGATACCGTCGGAAATCGTGAATGCGATCTCCTGTGCTGCCGTCGAACCTGCTTCACGGATGTGATAGCCGGAGATGGAAATCGTGTTCCACTTCGGAACGTTCTTGGAGCAATACTCGAAGATGTTCGTGATGAGACGCATGGACGGACGCGGCGGGAATATGTAGGTGCCGCGCGCTGCGTACTCCTTGAGGATATCGTTCTGAATCGTGCCGCGGAGCTGATCTGCCGGAACGCCCTGCTTTTCAGCAACAGCGATGTACATCGCGAGGAGGACGGACGCCGGGGCATTGATCGTCATGGACGTCGAAACCTTGCCGAGGTTGATCTTGTCAAAGAGTGTCTCCATATCGGCGAGGGAGTCGATAGCGACGCCGACCTTGCCGACTTCGCCTTCTGCGATCGGATCCGTAGAATCATAGCCGATCTGGGTCGGAAGGTCGAAGGCGCAGGAAAGCCCCGTAGCACCGGATTCGATGAGCATGCGATAGCGCTTGTTGGATTCCTCTGCCGTAGAGAAGCCCGCGTACATACGCATCGTCCAGAAACGGCCGCGGTACATCGTCGGCTGAACGCCGCGGGTGTAAGGATAAACACCCGGGAAGCTCAGTTCATCCGCATAGTCCGTATCCTTGATATCGAGCGGCGTATAAAGGCGCTGCTCCGGAAGGTGCGGACGCTCTGGGAACTTGGCAACTGCTTTTTCTACGCTCGCATTGTATTTATCGAGCTCAGCCTGGATCTTCTCATTGCTCATGATGAAAATTCCTCCTACTCTTTCTCTCAGTTCTATATTCACTATTTAAGAGTTATATCTCAGTTATGAGCCCGGATGCACCAGGCTCATAACTGGAAAACTTCTTTATCTTATTTTTTCATCGTGCCCGTCTCATCAAAGCGCTCATGGAAGGAAAGAGCCTCTTTGAGAATGTGCGGTGTATGCGCATGCTTCGTCGCTTCATCTGCACGCTTGAAGTAGTCGAGCAGCATCGGGCGATAGTCCGGATGTGCACAGTTGTTGATGACTTCGAGTGCACGCTCGCGCGGTGCCTTGCCACGAAGATCCGCGACGCCCTGCTCGGAGATGATGATATCGACGTCGTGCTCCGTGTGGTCGATGTGCGAGCAGAACGGAACGATAGCGGAGATCTTGCCGTCCTTTGCCGTCGACGGGGTGTAGAAGATCGTGAGGTACGCATTGCGCGCAAAGTCGCCCGAACCGCCGATGCCGTTCATCATCTTCTTACCCGTGATATGCGTCGAGTTAACATTGCCGTAGATATCGACTTCGATCGCCGTGTTCATGGCGATGACGCCGAGGCGATGGACGACTTCTGGGCTGTTGGAGATCTCTTCCGGACGGAGAAGCAGGTACTTCTTGTACTTCGGAACATCCTGGTAGAAGCGTGCAAGACCTGCCGGGCTGGGAGAGAACGCCGTGCCGGAAGCAAAGTTCAGCTTGCCTGCATCGATGAGGTCGAGCATGGCGTCCTGAATGACTTCCGTGTAGACCGTCAGATCCGTCATATCGGATTCGACGAAGCCTGCGAGAACTGCGTTTGCAACATTGCCGACGCCCGACTGAAGCGGAAGAAGATTCTTCGGCATGCGGCCGGCGGCGATTTCCCTGTTGAGGAATTCGAGCGTATGCTTTGCCATCTTCTTCGAATTCTCATCAATCGGTGCAAGAGCACGCGTGTGATCTTTGATGTCCGTTGCGACGATCGCAGCGATCTTATCCGGCGTGCACGGGATGTACGTCGTGCCGACGCGGTCATCTGCCTTCACGATAGGAATCGGGAGGCGATTCGGCGGATCCATCGGGATGTAGACGTCGTGCATGCCCTCGAGATCGAGCGGCTGGGAGACGTTGACTTCGACGATGACCTTGTCTGCGCTCTGCACATAGGAAGCAGAGTTGCCAAGCGATGTCGTCGGGATGATATTGCCGTTTTCATCGATGGCGCAGGCCTCGACGATAGCAACATCGAGATGTCCGAGATAGCCGCAGCGAGAGAGCTGTGCGGATTCGGAAAGGTGCAGGTCGAGGTAATCAACGGAACCATCGTTGACTTCCTTGCGCAGCACTGCATCCGTCTGATACGGAAGGCGCTTCTTGATGCCGTGAACCTGAGCGAGTGCGTCGTCGAGCTCCGGACCCGTCGATGCGCCCGTCCAAAGGTTGATGGTGAAGGGTTCCTTCTTCATGCGCTCCACAAGGGCAAGAGGTACAGCCTTTGCGTAAGCAGAAGCCGTGAAGCCGCTCGTCGCGACGTTCATATTCGGCTTGACGATCGCTGCTGCTTCTTCTGCCGAGACGATCTTTGCTTGGAGCGCTTTATTGCGCACGCGATCCGAAATGTCAATCATCAAAAAATCCTCCTCATTGATACCGGCACACGCCTGAAATCAATACAAATTGGTACGGTCATCGCAAAAGATACAGCATCCATCTCCGCGCTCTTTTCCCTGGGTTTAAAGTCCTTCCTTTTCTACGGAAGAAAAGTCAGTAACTGCCCGGCGGACATGCCTTTTACGGGTGATAGCCGCTATTTATATAAATAATCACGGATTATCATACTACTATATCTCGCTTATAACCCTCTAAAAGAATAACACGAAAAAAGGACTCCGTCAATAAGAGAAACCACGGCTGCTGCAATTTTCCAAATCCATCTTCATACGTCCCCATGCGTGATATGATAGGAGAGCGCAGAAAGTCCGACCGAGAGGTCTTCCTGGACGAGATGCATGCCGAAGGGAACATGCATTTTAACCGGCGCGAAGTTCCAAATTCCCTTGATGCCAGAGTCGATCAGGCGGCTGGCGACGCTCTGCGCAAACTGTGCGGGAACAGCGATCGCACCGATCTGTACGTTCCGCTCCTTGACGATGGCTTCGAGTTCGTCGATGGGGCTGACCTGGAGATGGTTGACCGTCTTTCCCACTTTCTTGGGATCCTGGTCAAAGAGCGCAACGAGGTTAAAGCCAAGGGACAGGATGTTCTGGTAGTTCGCA
>CAUVCH010000003.1:0-25283 GCA_963550265.1 uncultured Mitsuokella sp.
CGGGCTATACGGCGAAGTATTCGCTTCGCTCGATGGTGGGCAGCAGCACTGCCTTTTGTTCTGTTCGCCAAAAGGCAGTGCGTATCGCAAAGAATAAAAATCATGTCTTGCTTCAAGGCGAGTCCGGTACGGGGAAAAAGCGTATGGCGCGCGGCATTCACCAGGCAAGTCCGCGTGTCGTGGGACCGATGATTTCGCTTTGCTGCGGCGATATGGCAGCAGAACTCCTTGAACAGGAGCTTTTTGGTGTCATGTGTGCACCGGATATCAGCCGCCCGGGACGGCTTGAGCTTGCGTCGGGCGGAACGCTCTTTCTCGATGAGATCGAAAAGATGCCGCTGTCTCTCGGGCGTGCGCTTGCCAAGGCGCTCCTAGCAGGAAAGACCTGCCGTCTGGGCGAACGCGCGGCGCACAGTATCGACGTCCGCATCCTTGCGGCCTGTGACAGTGATCTAAAGCGATTGACAGAGCGCGGGCTCTTTGCCGAGGAGCTCTATCAGCTGTTATCTAAGAGTGTTATCCGCGTTCCGTCGCTTAGGGGCCGCCGCGAAGATATTCCACTCCTTGCAGCAAACATCATCAGCGAGCTTGCAGCGCAGCATCAGATGATGCCGAAGCAGCTCACGCCGGAGACAGAAAAGAAGCTGACGAATTATGACTGGCCCGGCAACATCAAGCAGCTGCAAAGCGTTCTGGAGTATGCGTTTTTCCACACGGAAAATGCAGCGATCGACGCGGATGCCATTCATCTGATGGGGGGCGTTCGCCCGGACAGCAAGTGGAAGGAAGACAGGGAAATCTTCATCAAGGCATGGAAAGCGGCCGGTGGAAATGTCAGCCGTCTCGCAGGTCTTTTGCATGTCAGCCGTGTCACGCTCTACCGCTATTTGAAGAAATTCGGGCTGGGGCGTAAATGAGTAAGAAGCTATTTTTTATAGGCTGTCGCAGAAAGCAGCAGCCTATCGGATCGAGGAAATATCATTGCGTTTAAGAAGAAAGCCGTGGATTGACGAAGCCATTCACGCGTTTGACAGTTTCGTCGTCAGCCGTGACCAAGAGATTGGCGAGGAGCGGAAAGGGCATTGGGCAGAGGCCTTCGGGCGCGCAGCACCACTCTTTGTCGAACTCGGCACGGGAAAAGGCGATTTTTTGAGTAAGATGGCAGAGCTGTATCCAGAGAATAACTACATTGGCATCGAGATGCAGCAGGATGTCCTTTACCAGGCAGCGAAGAAAGTTGCAGAACTTGGGCTGACGAATGTGCGCCTTCTCGTCTTTGATATCAATCATATCGAACAGATCTTTGCATCGGGTGAGGTCTCGCGCTTTTTTATCAACTTTTGTGACCCGTGGCCGAAAAAGCGGCACGCAAAGCGCCGCCTGACGTACCGGAATTTCCTTGAAAAATATCGCGGCATTCTAAGGAAGGGCGGTGAGCTCCACTTCAAGACGGATAACCGTCCGCTTTTCGATTTCTCTCTTGAAGAATTCGAAGCGGCGCATCTCACGGTGCGCGACATCTCTTTTGATCTGCACAGCGAGAGCCGCGAAGACAATATCGAGACGGAGTACGAGCGGAAGTTCAGTGCGCGCGGCGAGAAGATTCATCGCTGTGAAGTACTGTTCTAGGAGGGGAAGCGATGCGCGTTCGCAAGGTGCTTTGGTCAAATACCGAGGAGCCGATCCTTGTCATCATGGCGCTCCTCATCCTCATCGGCACCATCAATGTATTCAGCTCGAGTTATGTCCTAGCGATGGAGGATTATCAAGATCCGTACTATTTTTTTAAGCGGCATCTTATCTGGCTCTTTCTCGGCACTGTGCTCTGCGCAGCCTTTGCAAGGATGAACTACGCCAGGCTGCGCAATGCACCTGCTACCTGGAGCGCTGCGGGTATCATCTTGGTACTCTTGCTAGCGGTCTTGTTTGTGGGGGTGGAAATCAACGGTGCCAAGCGCTGGATTACCTTTTCGGGCTTCAGCCTGCAGCCGGCGGAATATGCAAAGCTCATCAGTATCATCCTCTGCACGAAGGCATTTGCCTATCAGGTGCGAAAAGGAAAAAAAATCACGTTGCTTCATCCGATCTTAGGTCTGTTAGCGTTTTATTTTTTCCTCATATTCAAGGAGCCAGATATGGGGACAGCGAGTATCGTAGTGGGCATTCCTGTCGCTATGGCAGTCTTTCTTGGCATGAGAGCACGGCAGCGAAATATACTTTTTATACTGTTGGTTGTTGTCCTTCCCGCTGCTATCATAAGTGAGCAGTACCGATTGGATCGCATGAAGGTCTTTTTTGACCCGTGGTCCGATGCGCAGAGTACGGGCTATCAGACCGTGCAGTCGATTTTGACCGTCGGTTCCGGCGGTCTGCTCGGCATGGGGGGCGACAACAGCGTCAGCAAATACGAATACCTTCCTGAAGCGCACACAGACTTTGCCTTTTCTATCCTTTCACAGGAACACGGCTATGTCGGCGCCCTTCTCGTCTTCCTGCTCTTTATCCTTCTCATCTTTTACTGCGAACGCGTAGCGAATCGTGCACGCGATACCTATGGGCAGGTTCTGGCGCTTGGCATCATGCTTCTCATTAGCGGGCAGGCGTTGGTAAATCTTGGCATGGTCAGCGGCATCGTTCCCGTCGTCGGCGTTCCGCTTCCCTTTATCAGTTATGGCGGTTCGTCGCTCACCGTTACCATGGCTGCGATAGGCATTCTCCTTAGCATCAGCCGAAATGGCGTTAGTAAAGAGGAGCGGCAAGAACTTGACCGGCGAGAACTGGAAGCCGAGCGCAGGCAAATCGAAAAGAGACGGGCTGCCATTCACCGCGTCAAGTGATAAAAGCTTGCCGCGGGACAGAATTTTCGCCATAAGGCGCGGATCGTTTGGGATAAAATGAAAGTGTTTAAACAATCACAGGGAATGTGGGAGAGCCGCGATGATGTGGTGAAAATCGGCTGGGAGGGCATTGTCGGTCATTTGAAGGTGCGCGAAGCGCTCTTGACCATGCTGCGGGAGAACCGTTTGCCGCATGCGTTGCTCTTCGTCGGAGCAGAGGGCATTGGAAAAAAGCGTGTGGCGCGTGCGCTTGCCGCGAGTATCCTCTGCACGGGGGACGGTGCGCCCTGCGGCACATGCGAAAGCTGCCGGCAGTTTGCCGCGGGTACGAATCTTAACTATTTGGAACTTGCGCCGGAGACAGAGGGTAAGGCAAAACCCATCCTTCGCATCGATAGGGTGCGGGAGGCCATGACGCGCATTGCAAGGAAAGCGGCGGGGTCAGGCGGGCGCCGCGTCCTTGTTATGGATGACGCAGAGGCGATGAACGAGCCGGCGGAAAACAGCTTGCTGAAAACACTGGAGGAGCCGGCAGGCGATGTCACTTTCATCCTCATCACGCGTGCGAGGCGTGCACTTCTGCCGACCATTCTATCGCGCTGCGTTCCCATTTCCTTTCCCCTGTTGACGGCGGATGAAGTGGCACAAGCCTTGATGCAAAAAGGCGTGGAGGAAGAAAGTGCACACGCGCTTGCTGCACTTTCCGGCGGGCGTGTATCCATGGCGGAAAAACTTCGTGCACACGGTTCTTTGGCGCTGGAAGAACATGCGCTTTCTCTTATAGAAGGTGCGCCAAAGCTGTCAATGGAGCACATTTTTTCAGAGGCAGAGGAGCTTTCGAAGTGGAACCGCGAGATGCTTCGCGAGTATTTTGGCATCCTGCAGCTGCTTCTTCGCGATGTGCTTGTCCTGCGTATGGACGGTGCAGCCTTTCTGATGTCGGGCGCAAAGCGGCGCGAAACGCTGGTCGCACTGCTCGAGCGATATAGCGAGCGGGAGATCTATGCATTTCTTGACTTGACGAAGGAGGCAGAAAGGCGCCTGGCGACGAACGCAGCCTCGCGTCTTCTTTTAGAAAGCTTTTTGATACGTTTGCGCGATGTCTTCCTCCCCTGCTGAAGGGATTGGATAAAAGCGCAGGAAGGCACGCGATAGATATAGGAGTAACATTTTGCAGACCATCATCGGTGTCCGCTTTAAGAAGGTGGGCAAGATTTATTTTTTTAGTCCTGCGGGAGTTGAGGTGAAGGTTCATGACCGGGTCGTCGTCGAGACGAGCCGGGGAACGGAGTGCGGTACGGTCGTCTTAGGTCCGCGTGAGTTGGAGGAAAAGGGCAAGGAACTCTTGCCTGTCCTTCGTCTGGCGACAGAGGAAGACCTGCGGCGCATCGAGGAGAATAAAACGCGTGCTGCCAAGGCGTTTCACGTCTGTGAAGAACGCATCGCGGCGCATGGGCTCGCGATGAAGCTCATTCGCGTCGAATGCAGCTTTGACGGGCGAAAGCTCCTCTGCTGCTTTACGTCGGATGGGCGCGTTGATTTCCGCGAGCTCGTCAAGGACCTTGCTGCCATTTTCCACATGCGCATCGAGCTGCGGCAGATCGGTGTGCGCGACGAAGCAAAGCTGGTGGGCGGCATAGGATGCTGTGGACGGCCGCTTTGCTGCGCGACCTTTCTCGGCGACTTTGAACCGGTCTCCATCCGCATGGCAAAGGAACAGAATTTGTCTCTGAATCCGACCAAGATTTCGGGTATCTGCGGTCGTCTCATGTGCTGTTTGAAGTATGAGAGCAACTGCTATGAAGGCGGCGGCTGCTCCTGCCACAGAAAGAAAGCGCGCGCCAAAAAGCCCGCGCAGGGCAGCCGTGTTGTCACGGCAGACGGCGAGGGTAAGGTCATGGCGCTGAACGAACAGCGCCGTACGGCAACCATTCTCTCTGACGACCATCGGACGGTCGTCACTAGCTGGGACGACATTGTCGAAAAGAGTGTGGATACAGAGAGCATTGAGGACTTAGAAGCTGACGAGGCGCGTGAGGAAGAGCGCACGATGGAGACCGCTGTCGAGCGTTCAAAGGGCAGCTATCGCGGGCGCAGTAAGCGAAATGACCGTGACGAAACCCGTGACGGGCGCCGCTCGCGCAGCCGCCGTCCACAGGACATTCATAGTGCACGCACGGGCGGGCGCAATGTGAAGAATCAGCGGCGGCAGCCACCCATGCGAGGGGCGCGGGAATCGCGTGGGCAGAGAAAGCCGCCAAAGTCTTGATAGATTCTGTGCATGAGCATCCAAAAGGAGCGGCGTATGTGTGAAGAAAAGAGGCGGGTGCCGACGCTCTATCTCGTCGGCACGCCGATTGGCAACTTACAGGATATGACCTACCGTGCGGTCACGGTATTAAAGACCGTGCCGCTGATCGCAGCAGAAGACACGCGTCATACGCGCGAGCTTTTGACGCATTTTGATATCCATACGCGGCTTACGAGCTATCACGAGCATAACAAGGCGGCAAAGGGTGCAGAGCTCATCGCGTTTATGGCGGAGGGGAATGACCTTGCCTGCGTCACGGATGCCGGGCTTCCTGGCATCAGCGACCCCGGCAGTGACCTAGCCGCGCGAGCGATAGCGGCAGGGTTTAGCGTCTCGCCTGTCCCCGGTGCCAATGCCGCGCTTTCTGCGCTCATCGCCTCGGGGCTTGACACGCGCCGCTTTTCCTTTGTCGGCTTCCTGCCAAGACAGAAGAAAAAGCGCACGGAACTTTTGCAGGGCATCAAAGACTACGAAGAAACGCTGCTCTTTTATGAAGCGCCGCATCATCTGAGAGAAACGCTTGCCGCTTTATGCGATGTGCTCGGTCCTCGGCTTATGGCGGCAGGGCGCGAGCTTACGAAGCGCTATGAGGCGTTTCATCGGGGAACGATTCCGGAACTCATCGCTTACTTTGCGGACACGCCCCCGCGCGGTGAGTTTGTCCTCGTCGTCGCTGGCAGAGATGAGACGGCGGATGAAGCGGAGTTCTATGAAAAATCGCCCATGGAAGTTTATGAAGCAAATCTTGCGGCAGGCGTGCCCAAAAAGGAAGCTATGCGCCTTGTGGCAAAGGCACTTGGGCTCAGTCGCCGCGATATTTATAAGCTCGTTTTGGCGCAAGAGCAAGGGAAAGCGCCTTGAGAGCCGCCCTGCGTACAGAATGCGCGGGGAAAGCTCTTAGAGAAAGAACGCTGTGTCATTTCATCTGCGACAGGCGGAGGAGGAAAATATGAAGAAGCCATTTTACATAACAACCCCGATTTATTATCCAAGCGCGAAGCTTCACATCGGTCATGCCTACTGCACGACGATTGCGGACGCCGTTGCGCGCTTTCATCGCCTTTTGGATGAGGATGTCTTCTTCCTGACAGGCTCGGACGAGCACGGACTGAAGATTCAGCAGAAGGCGGAGGAAGCCGGCATTCAGCCGATTGAATATACAGACAAAATCGTCGCGGGATTCCAGAATCTTTGGAAGCGACTTGGCATCTCGAACGACGACTTTATCCGCACGACGCAGGAGCGCCATTATAAAGTCGTACAGGAAATCTTCCGCCGCATTTACGAAAAGGGCGATATTTACAAGGGCGAGTACAAGGGGCTTTACTGCACGCCGTGCGAGAGCTATTGGACAGAGCACCAGCTTGACGAAGACGGCAATTGTCCGGACTGCCATCGCCCGGTGCAGGAGGTTTCGGAAGAAGCGTACTTCTTCAAGATGAGCAGGTACCAAGACAGGGTTCTCGCTTATATCGAGGAGCACCCGGACTTTATCCAGCCGGTTTCGCGCCGCAACGAGATGATTAATTTCATCAAGCAGGGCCTGGACGACCTCTGCATTTCACGCACGAGCTTTGACTGGGGAATCCCCGTGCCGACCGATGAAAAGCACGTCATATACGTCTGGTTTGACGCGCTGACGAATTATTTGACGCCGATCGGCTTTTTGGACGACTCAGCAACCTTTAACAAATACTGGCCGGCAGACCTTCACCTCGTCGGAAAGGAAATCGTTCGCTTTCACACGATTATCTGGCCGTGCATCCTCATGGCACTCGACCTTCCGCTGCCGAAAAAGGTCTACGGTCACGGCTGGCTCATCGTCGATGGCGACAAGATGAGCAAGTCCAAAGGCAATGTCGTCGATCCTATCGGACTCATTGATGAGTTTGGCGCCGATGCCATTCGCTATTTCCTGCTCCGCGAAATCAACCTGGGGCAGGACGGCAATTTTTCGCGCGATGCGCTGATTGCACGCATCAATGCGGACCTTGCTAACGACCTCGGCAATCTCCTGCACCGCACACTTTCGATGACGAAGAAATTTCAAGACGGCATCGTGCGCGCGCCGCATGGCGAAAGTGCATACGATCAGTCGCTCAAAGCCGATGCCGCTGAAACGGTCGCGTTCTTCAAAAAGAATATGGAAGAAATGCAGCTTTCTGCGACCATCAAGAAGGTCTGGGCTTTCATCAGCCGTGCTAATAAGTACATCGACGAGACGAGCCCCTGGACGCTTGCCAAAGACCCGGAAAAGAAGCAGGCTCTAGCAAACGTCCTCTATAACCTCACGGAATCCCTGCGCGTCATCAGCGTGCTGATTTCTCCCTTCATGCCCGTCACCGCAGAGCGCATCTGGAAGCAGCTTAATTTTAAGGGCGGTCTAAAAGAGGTTCGCATCGAGGATATCGCGTCTTGGGGAGGCACGCCGGAAAACCTTGCGGTCGGCACGCCGGAGCAGCTCTTTCCGCGCATTGAAGTCGAAGAAGTAGAGCCGGGAAAAGCAGAGAAAAAGCCTGTGAAACAGAAAGAGCCGGCAAGAAAAGATAAGTCTGAGAAAAAGTCGGCGTTGCCCGAAGGTATCATCACCATCGACGACTTTATGAAGGTCAAGCTCTGTGTGGCTGAAATTCTCTCGGCGCAGCCCGTTCCAAAGGCAGATAAACTCTTGCAGCTTCAGCTAAGTATTGGCGAGGAGCAGCGTCAGGTGGTCTCCGGCATCGCGTCTTTTTATAAGCCCGAAGAACTCAAGGGAAGGCACGTTGTTCTTGTCAAGAATTTAAAACCCGCAAAACTGCGCGGTGTCAAGAGCGAGGGCATGATTCTCGCCGCAGGAGACGGCGAGGATTTGAAGCTCGTCGAAGTCTCCATGCCCGCCGGCACGGAAGTACGCTGAAGGTGAGAAAACGATGGAACATTTGACCTTTGTCGACAGTCACACGCATCTGAATGCCGGCAAGTTTCTCAGTGACCTTGCCGAGACTGTCGCGCGTGCGAAAGAGGCGGGCGTCACTCGCCTGATCAACATGGGCGACACGATGGCGTCCAGTGCTCGCTGCGTTGCGATTGCACATGCCTTTTCGGCATGTTTTGCTGCTGTCGGCATACATCCGGAAGAAGCTTATGAGATGACGGAAGCTGACGACGCGCGATTGGCGGATTGGACGAAGGACGATAAGGTCGTTGCCATCGGTGAGATTGGGCTTGATTACTACTGGGAAAAAGACCCAGCAAAGCGTGATCTTCAAAAGCGCATTTTCATCCGTCAGCTTGCACTTGCGAGAAGTCTCGATCTTCCCGTCTGTATCCACGACCGTGATGCCCATGGTGATATGCTTGAAATCTTGAAGAAGGAAGGAAAGGGCAATCACGGCGTTCTTCACTGCTATGCGGGCAGTCTTGAAATGGCAAAAGAGCTTGTTAAGATGGGCTGGTACCTTGGCGTCGATGGCCCCTTGACCTTTAAGAATGCCGCAAAACTTCCCGCCGTCGTGAAGGCGATTCCACTGGAGCACATCCTCATCGAGACCGATGCCCCCTACATGGCGCCTGTCCCCATGCGCGGCAAGCGGAACGAGCCTGCCTTTGTCCGCTACGTTGCAGAAAAAGTTGCAGAAATCAAGGGCATAAGCCTTGCAGAAGTCGCCCGCGTTACGACGGCAAATGCAGAAGCGCTTTACGCTATCGGCAGGAAATGAAATGCCAAACGGCTACCACAGTGATATCGGAGAGTTACAAATTTTTGTTATACTAAAGTGAGTTATAAATTCTGTCAATCGTATCTTTGTGCATGATAGAATTCCAGCGTATAGGAAATGTGAATACATATGATTGAAGAGCGCAGAAGTATAAGAAAATTTAAAGGGGAAAGCGTCAGTAAACAACATATCGAAACGATAGTCGAGGCAGCGAGACTGGCGCCCTCCGCCAAGAACAGACAGCCGTGGAAGTATCTTGTGTATACCGGACAGAAACAAAATGCCTTGCTCGATGTGATGGAATCTGCGTTGAAAAAAGAGCAGGCAGAACATTCCTCACTGCCAAATTCCGGCTTTGGGCTTCCGGATGCTTTTAACACGCTTCGTATCATGCGGGAGGCGCCGGTTGTCCTCATCGTGATGAATCCGAAGGAAAAATCTCCCTATGAATCCATTGATGTGGATCAGAGGGTTACGGAGATTTGTGATTCGCTATCGATTGGCGCTTCCATTGAGAATCTGCTTCTGAAAGCCACTGATATAGGATTGGGCACGCTTTGGATAGCAAATACCTGTTTTGCATACAAGGATTTGCTGGCTTTTATCCATGAACCCGGGCAATTGATCGGCGCTGTTGCGGTAGGATATGCGGACGAACAACCAAAACCAAGACCGAGAAAAGCGCTGGAGGATATTTTAGAATATCGGTAAAGCGCTTTCTTTATGCGGCAGAATCTTTATCTGTAGGCATGGATGCACGCAAGAAAGGCCTCGCCGTATTTTTCAAGCTTCCTCTCGCCGACACCTTTGACATCGAGCATATCGGCTCGGTCTTCGGGCAGGACGGTGCACATATCGCGCAGCGTTGCGTCGGAGAAGATAAGATACGGCGGGACGTTTTCCCTTGCGGCGATCTCTTTTCTAAGTGAACGCAAGTGGTCAAAGAGATCCGGCGGAGTCTCTGGCACTTCTTTTTCGGTGGGGACGGCTTGGAAAACTTTTTCTTTGCCGAGCAGTACAGGGCGGGCGGCGGCTTTTAGACAAACGGTAGGATAGGTCGTCTCGGTGAGCGCGAGGTAGTCTGTCGCTATGAAGCGCTGAATGAGGAGCTTGATGTCGGAGAGCCGCCGTTCCTTCATGAGTCCAAAGGTTGACAGGCGGTCGAGGTGCAGGTCTTTGACACGACGATCGCCGGAGCCTTTGAGGACCTGCGCGACAAGGGTGATGCCAAAGCGCTCCTCCATGCGATAGACACAGGAAAAGATCATCTGAGCATCGCGGGTGATGTCGCGCTGCTCAAGTCCCGCCTTGCAGCTGCCGCAGTTGCCACAGGTAACAGGAGCGTTGCCGCCGAAGTAGTGAATGATGAAGTGACGGAGGCATTCGGGTGTGTGACAGTAATCGACCATCTTTTGAAGTTTGGCTAGCCCGTGACTCTTTCGCTCGGGGTCGTCAGTAGAGACGTCGATGAGATAGCGCTGTGTCTGCGTGTCCTGTGGGGCGTAGAGGAGAATACAGGTGCCTGGCTCACCATCGCGCCCGGCACGCCCTGCCTCTTGATAGTAGGCTTCGATGTTTTTCGGCATGTTGTAGTGAATGACATAGCGGACATTGCTCTTGTCGATGCCCATGCCGAAGGCGTTTGTCGCGATGATCGCCTGCACATTGTCGTAAAGGAAATCGTCCTGCGCTTTTGTGCGCGCGGGCTCGGTCAGTCCCGCATGATAGCGCCCGACGGCGAGTTTTTTCTTTTTCAGGTATTCGTAGAGTCGGTCGACATCTTTGCGCGTTGCGGCGTAGATGATGCCGGCCTCTTTTGCGTGGTGATTTACATAGGTTTCGACGAATTTTTTCTTATCTTCGCCGCGGCGCACTTCAAAGTAAAGGTTTGGACGGTCGAATCCTGTGACGTGTATGGCAGGGGTCCGTAAACCGAGCAGCTTTATGATGTCATCGCGCACTTCGGACGTTGCTGTCGCAGTAAAAGCAGCGACAATCGGGCGGTGCGGAAGACCTTGAATGAAGGGCAAAATCTCGCGGTAGCTCGGGCGGAAATCGTGACCCCATTGACTCAGGCAATGGGCTTCGTCAACGGCGACCATGGAGATAGGCATTTGACCAAGGGTGCGACGGAAATAGCTTCCCTCGAGTTTTTCTGGTGCTAGGTAGAGGAGCTTTGTCTGCCCGGTACGGATGTTGTCTGCGCGGCGGTCAGCTTCGTCGGGGGAAAGCGAACTGTTGATATAGGTCGCGGGAATGCCCTGTCCGATGAGGGCGTCAACCTGATCTTTCATGAGGGAAATGAGCGGTGAGACGACGATCGTCAGCCCGTCCATGAGGAGTGCAGGAATCTGAAAACAGATGGACTTTCCTGCACCCGTCGGCATGATGGCGCAGGTGTCGCGCCCAGCGAGCAAGCTCTTGACGACGGGCGCCTGCGCCTGTCGAAAGGCTTTGTAGCCATAAAACTGCCGGAGGATTTTCTCAGCTCGTTCCATTTTTCCTCCCAGGGATTGTGCCGGTTTCCATTTAGGCACAACAAGCCACCTCCTTTGTATCGTGAGTGCTTGACGTTCAATAATTAGATGAATGATTTATTTTAGCACACATTTTGAATCTACGTAAAATGTTATGGACATGCGTGCCCCACGCAAATGCCTCGTTATGAAGAGAAGGGAAAATCGTAAGGTCAGTGCGTTTTATTCAGTATTGAAAATTGTTCTTGACATATACCCTACCGGGGTATATATTAAATATTCGTAAGGGGTATGACCCGGTTAGGAGAGAAAGCCATGGCAGAGGATTGCTGCTGCGCGGTTCGGCATAAGGTTCGCGATAAGGAAGGCAAGGAGTATAAGTCCATGGTTGCGCGCTTGAATCGCATCGAAGGACAGGTACGCGGTGTCAAGAATATGGTGGAGGACGACCGGTACTGTGTCGATATTTTGACACAGGTCAGTGCGATCCAATCTGCACTCAACGCCTTTACGAAAGAGCTTTTGAGCGCACATATCCACAGCTGTGTCGTCAGTGATATCCGTGAGGGAAACGACGAGGCAGTGGATGAGCTTTGTGCACTGCTCCAAAGAGTGATGAAGTGACCTTTTCTAAAAAGGTGCTCGAAAGGTTGTGATTTCATGAAGAAAGCATCGTTCGATGTGATGGGGATGAGCTGTTCGGCTTGCTCCACGCGCGTTGAAAAGGCAGTTGGCAAGGTCGTAGGGTCGGAGAATGTCTCGGTCAACCTCTTGACGAATAGTATGCAGCTGAAATACGATGAGGCGCAGACGAATCCCGCGGCGATTATAGCAGCGGTGGAAAAGGCAGGCTATGGGGCAGCGCTGCAGGGCGGTGATGATGCAGGTACAGCGGCGGCAGAAAAGCCGCGCGGAAACATTGCGAAAAAGCAGATGAAGGAAATGCGGCATCGTCTGATCTGTTCGATCGTCTTTTTGCTGCCGACGATGTTCATCTCGATGCATGGGATGTTTTTCCGTGCTATCGGAAGCCCTGTGCCGGCAGGGATTGCAGGCATTTTAGACGGACCGGAAAATGCGGTGGCCTTTGCCTTTTCACAGTTCTTGCTGATTCTTCCCATCATGTACCTGAACCGCAAGTATTATGTCAATGGGTTCAGGACGTTCTTTCAAGGTGCGCCAAATATGGACAGCCTTGTCGGCATGGGCTCGATGGCATCGGCACTCTTCGGTGCGTTTGCGCTCTTTCGTATTGGCTACGGGCTGGGACATGGCGATATGTCGCTCGTCATGGAGTACAGTACGAACTTGTACTTTGAGTCCGCAGGCATGATTGTCACGCTCATCACGGTCGGCAAGTACCTTGAGGCGCGCGCAAAGGGCGAGACGAGTCAGGCGCTTGAATCACTGAAGAAGCTCGCGCCGCGGTCGGCACATGTCATCCGCGGCGGCGAGGAAGTCACCGTTCCCATCGAACAGCTTGCGGTCGGCGATCTCATCCGCGTTCGCCCCGGCGAGCGCATCCCTGCGGACGGTGTGATTACAGAGGGTGCGGCGAGCATCGATGCTTCGGCGATCACGGGCGAGAGCATTCCGGTCGAAAAGGGCAGGGATGCAGATGTTACAAGTGCGACCATCGTCCAGAATGGAAACATCACGTTCCGTGCGACGCGCGTCGGCAAGGATTCGACCATCAGTCAGATCATTCGCCTGGTCAATGAAGCGAGCGCATCGAAGGCACCGATTGCACGCATGGCGGATAAAATCGCGGGCGTCTTTGTTCCGGTGGTCATCTCGATTGCTGTCATCGTCGGTGTGATCTGGCTTCTTGCGGGGGCAAGCTTGGAGTTTGCTTTCTCCATCGCCATCGCCATCCTCGTCATCTCCTGCCCCTGTGCGCTCGGTCTTGCCACGCCGGTCGCCATCATGGTTGGCACAGGCAAGGGCGCAGAAAATGGCATTCTCATCAAGTCGGGTGAATCCCTTGAAATGGCGCACGATGTCGATACGGTCGTCATGGATAAGACAGGCACGATTACCGAAGGCCGTCCGCGCGTGACGGAAATTCGCGCGTTTGGCATGGATGAAGATGAGCTGCTTGCGTTTGCTGCGGGGCTGGAGGCAGGTTCGGAGCATCCGCTGGCAGAAGCTATCATGGTTTATGGCAAGGAGAAAAATGTAACGCCGAAGCCTTTCGATAATTTCCGCGCAATCTTCGGCCGCGGCGTTACGGCAGAGCTCGGTGAAAAGAAGTATTTTGCCGGCAATTTGCGCCTGATGGAAGAAAATAACATTCCGACAGCAGATGTAGAAGCTGAGCTGGGAAGGCTTGCCGATGAGGGGAAGACACCGCTTCTCTTTGCCGAAAGCGATCATATCCTCGGCATTATCGCTGTGGCAGACAGACCGAAGGCGACGAGTGCGGCGGCAATTCGCTCCTTTGAAAAACTCGGCATCACTGTCGTCATGCTGACGGGGGACAATGCGCGCACAGCGGAGGCCGTTCGAAAGGAACTTGGCATCAGCCGCGCGATTGCGGGAGTTCTTCCTGAGGACAAGGAGAAGCACATAGCCGCGCTTCAGAAGGAAGGGCACAAGGTCGCTATGATCGGCGACGGCGTCAATGATGCGCCGGCACTGGTGCGCGCGGATCTCGGTATCGCCATTGGCGCGGGGACAGACGTCGCCATCGAGAGCGCGGATGCTGTCCTCATGCGGAACGATCTGATGGATGCGGTCAACGCGATTCGCTTGTCAAAATCCGTCATCAAGAACATTAAGGAGAATCTCTTCTGGGCGTTCTTTTACAATGTCATTTGTATTCCGCTCGCGGCGGGTGCCTTCTATCCGACGTTTGGCATCAAGCTTTCGCCCATGATCGGTGCCGCTGCGATGAGCATGTCAAGCTTCTGCGTCGTCATGAACGCGCTGCGCTTGAACTTCTTCCGCGTAACCCGAACATCTGTCCCGGCATCCGGTGCTGTGGCAGATGCAGCCGATACATATAAGGAAAGAAAAGAGGAGAGTTCCATGGAAAAGAAACTTACGATTGAAGGCATGATGTGTGCACATTGCCAAAAGCACGTGTATGACGCACTGGCAAAGATGGATGGCGTCACAGAGGTCAGCGTCGACCTTGAAGGAGGCACGGCAGATGTCAAGATGAGCCGTGATATCGCAAAGGATGCGTTTGCTGCCGTCATAGAAGACGCCGGGTATACCCTCGTCTCCATCGCGTAAGCGGAACATAAAACAAGCGGAAGTAAAGCCTTGCTTCCGCTTGTTTTATGTCTGTTGGCCGATGAAAGCAAACCGATAGATGTGCCTTGTTAATAGCAGAGGAGCCGGCGCAGTTTTCATGTTGACGCAATCGAGGATTCGGGGTATCATGGCTTTTGAATAGAAGACAGATGTTTATCTGGTTTTTTGGCACTTTTTGGGGAGGATTTTATGCGGAGAGTTCTTTCTTTATTTCAGTGGCTTCAGCGTGATATCGTTGTTATGGTACTGGCGCTTTTTAACCCGGAGACACCGATTTATGTGCGTGCGGTGCTATTGCTGGATATCCTTTACTTCATCAGTCCTCTGGACATCATCCCCGATACGATACCGTTTTTGGGAGGCGTGGATGACATCCTTCTCTTTCAAGCAGCTATGAAGCTGCTGCCGCAAGGCGTGCGCGAAGAGAGCGAAGAAACGGTATCACGCCTTGCGTGGCGCGTTAAAATCGTGTTGTTTCTCGTGACGCTTGCCATGGTGCTATGGCTCTCCTTCATCCTCTTTGTGATTTACCGCGCCATCTTCTGATGGAAGATACGCAGCGCCGTGAAGTTTTATATTTCGTTTTCATAGAAAGGTAGGCGGGCACATGCGCTTGTATATTGCGGAGAAACCGAGCATGGGGCGTGAGCTCGCGAAATGTCTTCCGGGACCAGTGCGTCGTGCCGACGGCTGCCTCGTGACAAAGGGCGGTGTCGTGACGTGGCTGTTCGGGCATATTCTCAGACAGGCAGAGCCTGACGAATATGATCCAAAGTATAAGCAATGGCATGCGGAGGATCTTCCGATCGTCCCACGTGCGTGGAAGCTCATCGTCGATGAGAAGGCGGCGAGGCAGTTTGCCATCGTGAAGAAGCTGATCAATGAGGCGGATGAAATCGTCCATGGCGGTGATCCAGACCGCGAGGGTCAGCTTTTGGTCGATGAGGTGCTCGACTACCTTTCGGTAAAAAAGCCTGTCAAGCGCATTTTGCTCAATGCACTCGATGAACGGAGCATCAAGAAGGCGAATGCGAACTTGCGGAATAACAGCGATTTTTATGCACTCAAGCAGTCGGCACTTGCCCGTGCGCGAGCGGACTGGCTCATCGGCATGAACCTTTCGCGTGCCTATACGCTGGCGGCAAGGCGGGCAGGGCATGACAATCTCGTTCTTCCCATTGGTCGTGTCAAGACGCCGACGCTTGCCCTTGCCGTCCGCCGTGAGCGTGAAATTGAGAAGTTTAAGCCGGTAGACTACTATACGATTCGTGGAAAATTCCAGCACGAAAACGGGGCGTTTGAAGCAATTTGGAAACCGAGAGATACGATAGCGGGACTGGACAGCGAAGGACGCCTTGTCGATAAGGCAGAGGCAGAAAAGTGGCTGCAAAGCTTTGAAAAAGAGCCGAAAGCGGCGGAGATTACGGCGTATCAGAAAGCGCAGAAAGAAGAGACGGCACCGCTTCCGTTCTCGCTTTCGACGCTTCAGGTGCTCGCAGGAAAGATGTTCGGCTATGCGCCGCAGATCGTCCTTGATACGGCGCAGAAACTCTATGAGAAAAAGCTGACGACGTATCCGCGTTCAGATTGTGAATACCTGCCGAAAAATCAGTTTTCCGACGTGCCGAAGATTTTAGCGAACCTTGCAGGGGCAGGGGATGAGAGCCTTGCTAAGTGGGCGCCGGCAGCGGATGCAAAGAAGAAGGGGCGCGCATGGAACGACAAGAAGATTTCGGCGCACCATGCGATCATTCCAACAACGGTGCCCGCGAAGGTTCATGCCATGACGGCGCAGGAGCGGAATCTATACTTTCTTATCGCGCGCAGCTACATCGCGCAGTTCTATCCACCGCATGTTTTTGATCAGACGAAACTTACCGTCGTGTACCATGGCGAGAAATTTACTGCGAGCGGCCGCACGGAGCGCGATGCCGGCTGGCGCGTCATGTACCAAACGAAGAAGAAAGCAGAGGACGCAGAAAAGAAACCGGACGATGCGAGCGCCCTGCTTCCTCCGATGAAGAAAGGCGATGCTGCGGTGTATGAAAAAGGGGCGATGAAGATCAGCACAACCAAACCGCCCGTCCGCTTTACAGCGGCGACGCTCCTCGCGGGCATGAAGGAGATTCATAAATACGTCAAGAATCCCGAGGCAAAGAAACAGCTAAAGGATGTCTACGGCATCGGCACGGAGGCGACCCGTGCGGCGATTATCGATGACCTCATCCAGCGGAAATTTTTGCATGCCGAAGGAAAGAAGAAGTATCTTCATCCGACGTCCGCGGCCTTTCTTCTGGTCGATGTACTTCCCGATGAAATGACCTATCCGGATTCGACCGCGATTTGGGAGGACAAGCTCCGTTCGATGAGCGATGGCGAAGGTACGCTTGAAGATTTTCTTACGGGACAGATTGCCTTTACAAAGAAACTCTGCGCGAAAGCGTGGGATATCAAGATGAAGGTCTCGGGCGAAAACGTCTGCCCGCGGTGTCATCAGGGCATCCTTCGGCAGCGGAAGGGGAGAAATGGCATCTTCTGGGGCTGCAGCAATTATCCGAAATGCCGCATGACAGCAAATGACAAAGACGGAAAGCCTGACCTTGCAGAAGCCGAGCGCCGCATGAGTACGAGTGCGTATTCGGGCGGCATGCAGTATGCTTCACAAATGGCAGGCAGCGGTGTAGGCACTGGACATTGTTCGCCGCATGTGTATGCGGGTGGTGCTAAAGGACATTACCCAGCGGCAAACGATGAAGCAGAGCTTGCCTCTCTCTTTTCTCCGGAAAGCTATGAAGCACAGATGGAAGAAGCGGCGAGAAGCTACGAGAATATGCCAAAGCGTTATGGCAAAAGCAGCGGCGGTTGGCAAAGTTATGCCGGTAAGCCGAAATACTCCGCCAGTCCGCTCGAGAAGATGAAGCAAAGGGAAAGGGAAGGCAAGTGGAAAACAGCGGCGGACAGCATCCTTTGTCCGCGGTGCCGCGAGGGACACCTTAGAAAGATTCGCGGGAAAAACGGTGAATTCTGGGGATGCAGCAATTATCCGAGATGTACTGCTACATTTGATGACAGCAAAGGAAAGCCTGTACTTTGAAACCGGCTGCATATGTTTATTTATCATAAATTGTAAAATCATTGATAATTGAAGCCTAGAAAGAAGATAGGTAAATGAAGAGGAGAGGGATATGAGACAGACATTGGCGGCGGCATCACGGCCGTGTGTTTAATTTTTAAAAATTGTGGCAAACAACGGTGTTTTTTTTTTTGTGGGGGCAAATTTGGCTGTTGCACAGGCGAAAAACCCCCGTGAGGCCGATTATGAACACGTACTGCATTATCCGCTTGCTGTCGGCTTCGGAGAGCATGTGCTTTCGCTCGGTCTCCTTCATTGGGTGAACGATGGGCTTATGGCGATTTTCTTCTTCATCGTAGGGCTTGAGATTAAGCGTGAGTTCCTTTACGGCGAACTGCGGACGCGCTCGGCCATGATTCTGCCTGTCTGCGCGGCTATCGGCGGTATGGTCGTTCCTGCCATTTTATATGTGGCGGTGAACATCGGTGCTTCAACGCTCGGCGGCTGGGGCATCCCCATGGCAACGGACATTGCCTTTGCGCTCGGCATCGTGCGGCTGGCAGCGAGAAATGCGCCGTTGGGGCTTGTCGTTTTCCTGACGGCGCTTGCTATCGTCGATGACCTCGGTGCTATCATCGTCGTCGCACTTGCCTATAGTTCCGGCATTGTATGGACGGCGCTCGTCCTTGGGCTTCTCGCGCTCGCTGCGGCATTTCTGCTCAATCGTTTCGGCATTCGCTTCCTGCCCGCCTACCTTCTCCTGGGGATTCTTGCCTGGCTTGCCTTTTATGCGGCGGGGATCCATCCGACAATTGCAGGCGTCATCTTAGGCTTTTCCATTCCTGCGGCAGAAGATGCAGCGCAGTCGATGCTTCATCGCTTAGAGCATCGGCTGGAACCGTGGTCGAGTTACCTCATCATGCCGGTCTTCGCGCTCTTTAATGCTGGTGTTGCGATTGCTGTCGATGCGGATGCACTCGTATCGCCTGTGCTTTGGGGCATCATCCTCGGGCTATGCCTCGGTAAGCCAATCGGCATCTGTCTGACCGTCTGCATCCTTCATAAACTCTTGGGTATCAATATTCCCGGCGATGCGCAGCCTCTCGAACTGCTCGGCGTTGGTATGCTCGCCGGCATCGGCTTTACCATGTCGATTTTCATCGCATCCTTGGCATTTTCGGATGCTATGACATTGAACTTGGCTAAATTTGCGATTTTGGCCGCTGCGATTCTTGCTGCGATTGGCGGCACGACTATCTTTGCCGCGATTGGTGACAGAAAATAGTCTAGCAGCATGGTCGCTTCCCTCTATTTCACAGAAAAATCTGCTATGCTTTGACAAGAATTGAAATATAGAAAAAAATGAAAAGAGAAAGGGATGAATCTTATGTTTATGATGCTTATCATCATGCTGATCAATCTTGGCATCAGTTTCTATAATGCGCGCAGTGCCGGGCAGGTCTGGGCGGAGAGCAAGGCGATTGGCGGCTGGCTGCGGCTGCTTGTTTGGTGCGGAGCGATTCAGGCGGCCATCGGCTTTACGATGGTCTATCTCATCATCGTCAGTTACATCGCAGTCTCTGTCGGGTACATTTCGCCGCAGCTCATGGGCGTGCTATTCAATCTCGTTTACCTCATGATCATCGTGCCGGCGATTGGGACGGGCATCATCATCACGATTCAGTCTTGGATCGCGGTGGCGCGCGAGCGCTCGCTGATGAACATCGGTACGGCAGGGTGGAACACCTTTGCAACGGCGTATAATACCTATAATGCCATTCAGTCTTTCGGTCCTGCGCTCTCAAGCGTGCAGGAGGGGCTTAGCGGGCTATTTGATGAGGATTCGGACTCGGATAACAGCACGTATCGCGTCATCCTGCTTGCAGCCATCGTGCTTCTCGCAGGAGTTGTGACGACCTCGGTTATCATACGCCGTTATGCAGCCTCGCTGCCCGTTTCGGAGGAAGTGCGAAATGCTGGTCTGCGCGACCTTTCGACGCGCTGATGTTTGCTTTTTAGAAAAGAAGATAGAAAAGCCGTACTACAGGCAGTTGTAGCACGGCTTTCTTTTTGCCATGCCCCTGAAATAAAAATCTTAGTGAATATTTAATTTTTAGCAACGGCAAATTTTAATCTTTATTTTCGATAATAGCGGTGAGACAGTTCAAAAGGCCCTGCGGGGTATGGGAGGGAATTCGATGAAGAACGTAATCCTAAGTTTGGTCAGCTTGGCCGTGCTGCTCGCACTCGCCATGGCTGCATCGACGAGTGCTTTTGCAGCGGAAGCGAGCACGAATTGGGAAGATGGTTATATCACGGTCGAGGGATACGGCGTGGCGCCGGCAAATGCACGCACGGCTGGGCAGGCGCGCGCAATGGCACGTCGTGCGGCGCAGTTGGATGCTTACCGCAATATCGCAGAAGCTGTTCAAGGCGTCAATGTCGATGGCGAGACGACGGTGGAAGAGGCGATGGTGACGAGTGACGTCATTCGGACAAAGGTGAGCGCACTGGTCAAGGGTGCACGCATTGTCAGCGAACATGCGGAAAGCGACGGCAGTTATGTCGTCACCATGCGCGCACCGCTCTACGGTATCGGCTCTGTTGCAGATGCTGTTTTTTCTGAGCCGCATCAAAAGGTGGACTTCCCAGCGCCGACGACGAAAGCGGGCACGGTGATCCCTGAGGTACAGTCGGTTCCTGCAACGAGCACGCAGCCGGCGCCCGTCGGTCAGGCAGTGGGGAATTATACGGGTCTCATCGTCGACTGTCGAGGCCTCGGTCTGAAGGCTGTCATGAGTCCGCGGGTCAAGAACCAGTACGGCGAAGTCGTCTACGGCATCATGAACGTTGACCCGGATTGGGTCATTGCGCACGGCATGGCTGCCTATACGACGGATCGTTCCCGTGCGGCTCGCGCAGGTTCTAATCCGCTCGTCGTCAAGGCGATTTCCGTCGAAGGCTTCCAGGCAAATCCGGTTCTTTCTGTGGACGATGCCAACCGCATCCTTGTTGAAAATGCAGCGACAGGTTTCCTCAATAAGACAAATGTCGTCTTTCTTCGCTGAGGGCGTTTTTGCTCTTTTTTAGATGCATGGGTTCACGTTCCATAATATTTATCTTAATAAAAGCCGTCGCTTTTCAAAGCGGCGGTTTCTTCATCTTTTTTCTTTTTCCACTTGAAAGAAGAAAAAAAAGTGTTATCATAAATTCTAAGCAGAGATAAGGGCTTTGTTTATTAATAAGTTAAATTTTTCACATAAATTTCTTTTATGTACGCGGCAGAGCCTTTTTCATCATATCACAAAGTTTTCGTATAGGGAGGATGCATCATGGAGAAGAAACACATTGTCATCGTCGGTGCAGGGTTTGGCGGAATGAAACTTGCCAAATTGCTTGCGAAAGAAGATGTCCGTATAACACTTATCGACCGTCATAACTTCACACTGTTTCAGCCGCTTCTCTATCAAGTTTCGACGTCGATGCTTTCGACCGATGAGATTGCCTATCCAATTCGCGCATCCTTCCGTAACAATGAAAATGTCGAGCTCTTTATGGCATATGTCGAAGGGGTGGATCAAGAGCGAAAGGTCGTCTTGACGAACCACGGTGAAGTATCGTATGACTATCTGGTGCTTGCCGCGGGGACGACGACGAATTTCTTTGGCATGGAAAGCGTTAAAGAACATGCCTATGGTATGAAAACCTTGCAGGAAGCACTTCATATACGCAACCATGTGCTGCATATGTTCGAGCGTGCGGAAAAGAATGAGGATGATGAAGAAATGCGCCGGCGGATGCTGACCTTCGTCATCGTCGGGGGCGGCCCGACGGGAATAGAGGAAGCGGGCGCAATCATGGAGCTGGTGAACATTCAGCGCAAGGAATTCCATAAGATTGACTTCAGCGAGGTCAGCGTCAAACTCCTCGAAGCGACGCCGAACATCCTGCCGATGATATCACCGGATCTTCGGGCGTATGCAGTTAAAGTATTAAAAGAAAAAGGCGTTGAGGTTGAACTATCGCGGCAGGTTGTGGATTATGACGGTGATGACTTGAAGCTGAAGGATGGCACGGTCATACCGACGCGGACGGTCATATGGGCGGCGGGCGTCAAGGCGATGGGCTTTATCGCAGATTGCGGCGGCGAAGTCGACCGCGCGGGGCGCATCATTGTGGATGAAGACCTTCGCGTCAAGGGGAGCAATGATGTCTTTGCCATCGGTGACTGCGCGAGTTTCTGCCATGGTACAGAGCGCCCGCTTCCAACCGTCGCGCCAGTTGCAACGCAGGGGGCGGCTATTGCCTATAAGAATATCGTGCATCTTATGCGCGGTGAAAAGACGGAAGCCTTCCATTATGTCGACCGGGGTGCAATGGCTACGATTGGCCGCGGCAAGGCTGTGGTCAATAAGGGAAGCTGGAACCCTGCCATGCGGGGGTTTATCGCGTGGTGCGCCTGGATGTTCGTTCATCTAGCACGCATTTCAAACTTTCACAAGATAGTTACCGTTAGCATCAAATGGGGATGGAATCTTTTCTCAGGCATCCGCCTCGGCCGCATCATCACCAACATCAAGCTCGGTGAATAAACCCGCGGGCAGAGCCTTGGCAGGAGAGAAAAACTAACTGCTGAACATTTTCTAAAGAAATAAATTGTAGTAAGCTTCGCCCGTGTAGAATATCAAAAAGAGGCTATCGTGAAAGATACGATAGCCTCTTTTTTTGTGTGCGATACATGTAACTAGGCCGTTATTCCTCAGGGCCGCCGTTGGGGTCGGCGGTCAGCGGCTGACTGCCCAGCATGGTCGTCAGATTGCCGCGGTTGAAGCGATAGTTCCGGCTGGTAAAGTCCTGTGAAGCATCGTAATGTGCCGACGGAGCTGCAAGAAGACCGGACATTGTATCGTAGAGCAGGTCGTTGGTGAAGTAGCGCAGATGATGCTCTCTTAGGACTTCTGTGCGCTTTGGAAATGCCTGCTGGTAGGCGGGCGATAGGTAAATCCAGAAGGGAATGCGTACCATGTCGAAGGTAAAGACGTCGGGGTTATGCGAGATCTCAAGATTTTCTCCGTGGTCGGAGAAATATATCATCGCCTGGAGGTTTAGACTTTTTTTCGCATAGTTGAAGACCTCTTGAAGGATGTGATCGGTGTATAGGATGCTGTTGGCATAAGATGCCGCACTCGTCATGATGTTCGTATCAGTTCCCTCGGGCGGCTGGAAGACATTGTAGGCGGATGGGTAGCGGTTATTGTAATAGATGTGGCTGCCCATGATGTGGAGGACGACGAAGTTGTTCTTTGTCGGATCGAGCTGCATGAGGTATGGAAGCAGCGTCTCGTCGAATTTGTCTGAGAAATTGTAGGAATCGTCTGTCCAGACGGCATGATCAGCGGTTTTTGCGACAAGCGTGACAGCGCTGTCGTACTGGCCGTAGCGGCCTTGGTTGCTGAACCACCATGTCTCATAGCCCGCTTTCTTTGCGACGTCAATGATGGAGGTTGCTTCAAAAAATTCTTTGTCGTTGTACTGGCTTTCTTCCGTCAGTGCGCGCTGAAGCACGGGGACGGTCTGTGACCAAGAGGAATAAGCGTTTTCAAAGAAGAAGAAGTTCGGATCCTGCCGCTGTGTCGTTTGCCATGGGGTATTGGGGAATTCGTACGTCGGCGTGAACGCCTGCATATAGTCTCTAGAGGCGGATTCGCCGATGACGAAGATGACCGTTCCCGGGGCGCGTGCCGCAAGCGTGCGCGTGGCATCGATGTGGAGATCCGTGACCCGTTCATCGTGTCCGATGCTGTATTCCTGTGTCTGACTGACATAAGAGCGGACATCGTTCCATAGGTCGGCGATCGAAGTCTGCGGGAGATAATAGGCTAGCGATCCAATGCCGCAGACGACGAGGAGAGCGAGTACCGCCATGCGTCCCGCTGTCGAATCGCCTTCCATGCGCCGCTTAAATGCGAGGTGACCGCGCACGCATAGAAAGAAGAAGAGGGCTAGTCCAAGAAGAATGGCGACTGTTGGGAAAAGTCCGACGTTTGATTCAATAAAGTCGATGCTCTCGCGCCAGTTTGTCAGATAGAGTGCCATGAGCGATGCCGGCGTCAGGCAGTGCCAGACCATGCAGTAATAGATGATCTGAAGCAGTGGGATGAGAATGGCGACAAGGTTTAGAAACGCCATGATGCAGGCGACGGCAAGCGGGCGCAGCACGGAAAAGAGCGCTGCTTCAAGTGCCGAGTAGAGGAAAAAGATCGAAGTGCCGACGATGAAGTCAAAACAGATCTTTGACATGTACCAGCTCTGTCCATAGGTCCATGTATAGAGCAGAGAAAATGTCGCGGCCCAGATCACGCCTGTCAATAGATTTGGAAGCGATCCTTTGGAAAAAATCGGTACGCGCGTTGCATAGGGGAGCAGGACGAGCGCAGCGACGACCGGGACAAAGATCGGGAGGAAATATCCAGCGCCCATATCCTGACCGATGTCGCTGTAGAAGGCGATGCTGCAGACGAAGTAGATACAGGCAGCGATCAGCCATTGCAAGAATTTGTCTTGGTTGGTGTGTGTAATCTTCATAAATATAACCCGTTTTTAATAGTTTTAGAAGGATAAACTAGTGACAAGGCGATACAATGAAAAGAGAGCGGGGATAATATGCTGTCTTTGGCACAGTCATCCTTTGATAGATACATTCAAATATATTTATTATACGCGTGAAAAGGAAGCTTCGTCAAGACAGATACGAAAAGGGCTCTACCGTAACATTTATGATAGAATCCGAAGGGAACCTTTTATTATTTTTTTCAGAATGCTTGACGAATCTAGGACGCACAGGTATTATGAAAACAAGCTGTAAAGCATTCGCCGCATGGGGATGTTTTGCGTGTAAAGACATAAGAAGAGCGAGGTGAAGAGATGCAGGCACGGCAGATAAAACATGTTTTTGAAGCTATGGCAAGGATACTGAAGAATCATAAAAAAGCTGTGGCAATCGTGGTGGTTCTTTTCACCTGCATCTTTTTTGCCGTGCTTTCCCTTTTTCTTTTCGCACGGACGGATACCTTTAAGGCTGTCGTCAGTGAACAGGCGGAAGATATCGCGGAAAAGACGCTCGGCATTCCTGTGAAAGTCGGAAAGATATCCGTGGATTCCTCCGAGACTGTGAAGGTGGAGGACGTTGCGCTCTATGATAAGGAAGGCGACCTCATCGTACATGCGGATGAAGCAGAGATTCATTTTGGTATCCTTGCGGCATTCAAGAAGGGTGCGGATGCAATCGATACCGTTCGCATCGCGGGTGTTGAGGCGAACCTTGTTCAGCGTGAGGACGGCTCGTGGAATACTTCGGATATCGACATGGGAGAGTCTAAAGGCGTAAGCTTTCACGGTACGGTTGAGCTAACGGACGGCACGGTGTATGTTCATGCGATGGGAAAAGATCTCGATGTCGAATCGGTCAAGGGAAGTGTCGATTTCAAAGATGCGCCCCTCATGGCGATTAAGGGCAGTGCGGTGGTGGAAGACGCGCCGATTTCTGCGAAAGTGACATATCGCAAAGAACGTCAAACGTTTGATATTACAGCAGGAAAAGCGGATATCGCGCGCTTTCTGCCGTAT
>CAUVCH010000004.1:0-21878 GCA_963550265.1 uncultured Mitsuokella sp.
GAGACAAGTCTTTTTGAGCCGATTCACGGCTCTGCGCCGGATATTGCAGGAAAGGGCATTGCCAATCCGCTCGGCACGATTCTTTCGGCGGCAATGCTCCTTCGCTACGCGCTGCACGAGGAAGCTGCGGCAAAGAATATTGAAAATGCGGTCGATAGCGTTCTTGCAGACGGCATCCGCACGGTCGATCTCTGGAAAGAGGGCTTTCAAAAGGTCTCCACAAAGGAGATGGCGGCGGAAGTCTGCGCTCGTATCTGATGGCGGCGCATGGTGCACCTGCATAGCGGGTGCGTTTTTATTTAAGAAAAGAAGGTGTTTTCATGGAATGGCGTCCGATGCGCAGAAAGAATCAACAGGTGACGGAAGAAGAATGCGCGAAGGTTTTGAAGGAAGTGCGCCGCGGCGTGTTGGCAATGAATGGAGTGAGCGAAGATAATGGTTACCCATATGCCGTGCCGATCAATTTTTTCTTTGATGAGACGGGAAAGAAAATCTACTTTCACTGCGCCAAAGTCGGTAAGAAAATGGATCTTATCAATGCGGATTCACGCGTTGCGTTCGTCGTCTATAATCAAGGCTTTCAAAAGGAAGGCGACTGGGTCTATAATCCGACCTCTGTCATGGTCTTTGGCAAACTGAAGAAGGTTAAGGATTCTGCTGAAGTCGAAGACATTTGCCGCCGTCTTGGCAACAAATATTATCCCAGTCCAGAAGACGTGGAAATGGAGATACATAAAGCAGTAAAACGCGTTCAAATCTTCGAGCTTACTCCAGAGTATATGACGGGAAAACTTGTCAATGAATCCTAAAAATCGTCTTTTGTGATGTTTTTCCGAAATGAGGAACGAGAAAAATTTCTTGACATTTTTAGCGGATAATGATACGATAAATCTCGTAAATCATATATATTGTTGGGAGCAGGTGCCAAAGGAAGAGTCTTTGGCTGAAAAGAAAAGCCGGTAAAAGCCGGCGCGGTCCCGCCACTGTGAGGGGAGCGAAGCTGCAGGATGCCACTGAAAGGGGAAAAGCCCTTTTGGGAAGGCGCAGCTAAGCGATGAACCGAGCCAGGAGAACTGCCTGTCCGAAGATCACCGTGCGCAGTATGCGCGTACCCGCGACAGAAGGGAAGGGGATTCATCCATTGGGAAGAAAGCCTTTTTGCTGTACGTGAAAGGGCTTTTTATATTGGCGGATTTCCGCCAAAACATCCATGTATTGTGGGAGGAATCATGATGAAGAATTGGAAGAAGATGCTTGCTTGCGCTCTCGCTTGCGGCGCGATTGCAAGTTTCCAGATGACGACGACAGAAGCGGCGTACGAGCTGAATCCAGAGGTTAAGGATGCGACGATGGCGCTGAAGACAGCTTCGGAAATCGGCGTTTTGAAGAACGAAAATCCGAAACTTGCCAACCTCTCGAATAAAGACGCGATCGTTGTCATGACTTTCGGCACGACGTTTAAGGATACGCGTGCGAAGACGATCGATGCAACGGTCAACGCGATTCAGAAGGCGCACCCGGGCGTCAAGGTCGTCACGGCTTATACGAGCCATATCATCATCGACCGCGTGAAAGCGAAGGAAGGCATCGTCTATCCAACGCCGGAAGAAGCACTTGACCAGCTGAAGAAAGATGGCTATACGCGCGTTGCTCTCTGCTCGCTCGACGTCATTCCGGGGATGGAATACAGCTATGATTTAGGTGTCTACCACAACTACAAAAATCAGTTCAAGAAGATGACACTCGGCACGTCTCTCATGTACTGGCAGGGACAGGAAAATCAGCCGGATGATGTGACGGAGACGATCAAGGCGTTGAAGACCCAGTTCCCGAAGCAGGGACCCCAGGATGCACTCCTCATCATGGCACATGGCACGCCGCAGGTCTCGAATGCTTATTACTCCGTCATCCAGGCGAAGATCAATGAGCTCGGTCTTAAGAACGTCTATGTCTATACGGTCGAAGGCTGGCCGTCTCTTGAAACGGTTATGCCGAAGCTGAAGGCGGCAGGCATTAAGAATGTCACGCTCATGCCGATGATGATGGTCGCAGGCGATCACGCCAACAACGACATGGCAGGCAGTGATGCGGATTCCCATAAGTCTGTTCTTGAAGCCGCAGGCTTTAAGGTCACGCCGTACATCCACGGCATCGGTGAAAACAAAGCGATTCAGAAGCTCTACGTCAAGCGTGCAAACGATGCGTGGGATGCTCTTGAAAAATAATCGCAGTGATGTTATCCCGCGATATCCTGCGAGGCGGCGGTTAAACCAGCGTCTTGTAAGATAAGTATTTCTATATTGTTACCCAAATGCTACCGGAGAAAGCTCGCACATCCGTGCGGGCTTTTTTCGTGGCAAGGTTCCGTTGGAGTGGCCTTTCTGAAAGATTTCAAATAGTTTTCTGAAGATTTTTTTGCTATACTATAGAGAAAAAGGAGTATCGGCAGGCGAAGGAGTAAGCGTGATGAAAAAGAAACGAACGTGAAGACCAGAAGTGTGGTTCGTCCGCAAGGGAGAATAAAGAATGGTTGGTATCGTAATTGTTTCTCACAGCGAGACACTGGCAAGAGGCGTCGTCGAACTCATGACGATGATGACGGGCAATATTCAGGCAAGGGCGGCAGGCGGTCTCGGCGGCGGAGCGCTGGGAACGAGCTTCAAACGGATTTTCTCTGCGGTGAACGTAGTAGAGACAGGGGATGGCTGCGCGATTTTCATGGACCTTGGAAGTTCTGTCATGACGAGTGAGATGGTCGTTGAAGCCTTTGCCTCTAGAAATGTTCGTCTGTTTGATGCACCGCTCGTCGAAGGCGCCGTCCTTGCTGCTATCGAAGCCGCTGCCGGAAAGAGCTTGGATGAAATCGAAAGGCGCATGAAGGATGCGCGTACCATGAGAAAGATGAATGGCTGATTGTAGTGCAAGAGAGGCCGCGCGGGGCTTTCCTTGACATTCTTTCTTTGTGTACTATAATGTCGATATTACTGTTGTTTAGGAGGACGGAATTTGAAATATTCAAGTGGAATTGGTATCGCGCTTGTGGCGGCGCTCTTTGCCCTGCCTCATTTTTGTCATGCGGCCTCTGCTGCAGAAAGCGGTACCGTGCATGTGCCGATGGCCGTGACAGATGGTTTGGCGGTGAAGAAGGCTGTGATATCTTCATCAATGCACATGGAGAGTGAAAAAAACTTTGCCTTCAGCGGTGCTCAGAGCACGGCAAAGAGCACCGGGAGCACGGTACGAGCTTTTGCAGGGGGCGCATCGCAGAGCGGCATTTCGCAAAGTACGCGCGGGAGCCGTATTTTGTCGGCGCGTGTGACATGGAAGCCGGTGCCAAACGCCGTGAAGTATCAAGTCGTCCTCCTGAAGTCGGTAGATGATACGCCGGAGAACATCGCACTTACGCTGGACAACGTCTTTGAAACGGGTGTTGATATCCCGCTTCGCCAGTTCGGCAGCGATGTCGATGGCTTTTATTGGAAGGTCTGTGCACTTGACTATTACGGAAATGCGATAGGGCATTTCTCAAGGCCGCTGCCGATTGCTAAGTCCGGCGAAATCAACGCGCGCGCACCGCTTCCAACGACGCAGTTCAATGAGATGAGCTATTCGCCGGAGTACCCCGTATATTCTTGGATTCCTGTGGCAGGCGTCAAGAAACATATCGTGGAGGTTCGCCGCGAGTCGAATGGAGCGATTGTGAGAAGCCTCGGTGCGGGCGAGTTTGATGTTTACGACAGTCTGCCGTTTCTGACGCCTGGCACTTACTCTTGGCGCGTCCGTGGCTTGGCGATGAATGGCGAGCCGATTACCGAGTGGTCGGAGCCGAGTAAATTTCGTGTGACGACCCCGACGCCCTTTGCCGCGCTCGGCGACAGCATCACGCACGGCGGCGGCGTCATGAGCGTGCCGCCGGGATATCTCCTCTACAACTGGGAGACGTACTGCCGCGTTCCCATAAAGAATCTCGGTGCCAGCGGCAATACGACGCTGGATTTGCTCGATCGTTTCGAGCGCGATGTCTTGCCGTTTAAGCCGCGTGTTCTTGTCATCATGAGCGGTGTCAATGACTACCGCGCGCAGACATTTGGAGCGACGACCGTTCGGCGCCTTGCCGCCCTCCGCGACAAGTGCAATATGTACGGCATCATTCCCGTCTTTGCGACGACGACGCCGATCAATCCTTGGCTCATGCAGAGAGCAGGCATTGAACAGCCGCCCTCAGATTGGCAGGTACATCTGCAGTATATCAACCATTGGATCATGGAGCAAAAGTATGCCGTTGACATCACGCTGGATATTACCGACAGCGACGGCAATCTTCGCAGCGACTATACGACGGATGGGCTTCATCCCGACTACTATGGCAAGAAGTACATCGGCGAGCAAATCGGTCATTATTTACTGAACCACTTCATGTGGCTGACGCAGAACATTAAGTAAAGTGAAGCTTTAACGCTGTTTTAGCTAGAAAAAGGGCACCCCGCAAGGGGTGCCCTTTTATCTTTGCTTTTATTGTCAAGCCTTGATCCAATAGTTGATGTGAAGGACTTTGCCCACCTTAATGGATTCTGTCAGAAGTTCGGGGTTGAGTTCCTTGATGCCGGACTCAAACTCACGAATCTCGCGCGGGCCGTAGGTGTTTTTCTTCATGTATTCTTCAGCAATGCTGCGAAGCGTGTCATTGGCTTTGACCGTGTAGGTCGTCTCGATGAGCTGGTAGTTTGCCGCCTGCGCTGCCTCCGCAGGGATGGCCGTGAAGATGAGAAGTATAGCTGCCAGGATACCGATCGTGTATGTTTTCAAATTCTTGTTCATGTTGCTCTCCTTGTATTAAACGATAAGTACACAATGCCTGAAAGATAACTCCGCGGGAAAGCGGAAGAATTTTTATCTGGTCTTTCGAACATCTCTTCGCTGTTCTTACGTTGCATTATAGCAGTTTTTTTTAGGAATGCAATAGCAAAATGAAAAAATTTCACTTATTTTTCATTTTGCTTGTTCAAGCTTGTATTACAAGGGTTAGAGCATGATGAGAATCTTAGATTTCAGTTAATTTTCAGCGTAAAATCGTTGCTTTCGTTCCGTTTTTGTCACTCTGCCAGTATTTTTTGTTCTTGACATCGACGCAGCTGATTCGTCCGCTGGGAAGGAAGGAACCCGTGTCGATGTCGATGATGTGGTTCGGAAAGACGAGGGGCGCCGTGCGGGCGGAATCGAAGAATTGGACGGGCGTGTGTCCGATGACGGCGGTGCGTCTTCCGTGATAGTCGCGGTAAAAGTCTTCGCGCAGCCAGAGCATTGAGTCCAGCTGCTTGGCGTACGAAACCTTCGGGTAAAAGCCCGCGTGCGAGAAGAAGAATTTATTCTCGACGGCAGCGATGTGGTCAAGACCTAGGATGAACTCGATCACATCGCGGTAGTGTGCAGGATTCTCTTCATAAAGGGCGCGCAGCGAGCGAAAGGTCGGATCGCCGCCGCTCGACAGCCAGCCGTGATTACGGTTCATTGGGTCGCGGATGCTGTTGTCTCCAAAGTAGTTGAGCATCATCGCTTCGTGGTTGCCTGTCAGCGTGATGACGTAGGGATTTTCTCTTTTGAGCTTCATGATATAGCGAAGGACTTTTGCGCTGTCGGGGCCGCGGTCAATGTAGTCGCCGAGAAAGATCAGGAGGTCTTTTTCCGGCACATAGTCCACAGCGGAAAAGAGCGCCCTTAGAGGTTCATAGAAACCGTGGATGTCGCCGACGGCGAGCACGCGGCGAAAATCGTCAAGGCTTGGCGCAATGACAATGCCCTCTTTCGCTGCAAGTTTCGTCTTGCCAAGGATCTGCTGTCGCCGCGCTTCGATCTCATCTACAATGTTTATGCTGCTCACCTCATTTTTCACAATTTTTATTCTTAACCGCCGGAAGAATCCTTCTTCTATAGGCGGGACGTTCACTCTCTTTTCATCTTAGTATAGCACAAACCGCGCGGCTTTGTGTATAGGAAGCGGCAAATCCACGTCAACTGTTACCGAACATGCGTGTCCCACGCAAACGCCTCGTTACGCAGGCGGTCGTGCACTTATACGCTGAACTACCGGCGAATTTCTTAAACGCGCTGCGTTTGAACGAAAGAAGTCCGCCGGGGCGTACCGTGCACTTTCTCCGCTTGCTTTACTAAGGTTTGCTTAGGCGCATCGCACTTTCCCGTAATATTATGATAGAACCTAGATTCGGCAAAGTGTTGTCGCCGGTCTGGTTCTGTTGTATAATAAAAAATAAGAAGTGAGCCAAGGCAGGTGTGGGAGCAAGCGATGAAAAGTCCCCTTCGTTATCAATTTTCTGAGTATGACTGCGGTCCGACGACGATGCTCAATGCGGTCAGCTTTCTTTTCGAGCGCAGAGAGATCCCGCCGGAGATCATTCGAAACGTCATGCTATACAGCTTAGACTGCTACAGCATGAAGGGGGAACCCGGACGCGCGGGGACGAGTCGCATGGCGATGATGTTTCTCTCGAACTGGCTTGATGGATTCGGAAAAGCGACGAAGCTGCCGCTTTTCTCGCGCTATCTTTCGGCAAGAGAGGTCTGCATCGGGCAGGAAAGCTATGTGTCGGATGCCCTTATGCGCGGCGGCGTCGCTGTCGTCCGCCTGTATTACGATGTCGAACATTACGCACTGTTGACGGAGGAAAAGGACGGAATGGTTCTGATGTTCGACCCGTGGTATCTGCCGGAAGAGGTGGGAAAAAGGGAATTTGCAGGAACGGGGATCGAAGTGGATCTTACGCATCCGTTTTCGTATAATCGGCGCGTGCCGGAGGCATGCTTCAACCGTGAGGCGATCGCTCCGTATTCCTTAGGACCGATGGAAGAGAGGGAGGCCGTCATTTTGTTTAACGAAGAGACAAAGAAGACGGCACAGAATACGATAGAATATTTCATTTGAGTTGAGGATTTCAATTGAAGACATATGACGTTATCATCATCGGCGCCGGGCCGGCAGGAACGTTTGCAGCTTATGAACTGATGGAAAACGCGCCGTCGCTCAAGGTTCTCGTACTGGAATCCGGCAGGGATATCTATCATCGCAGCTGCCCGATTGCTGCGGGCAAGGTACCGAGCTGCATCGGCTGCAAGCCTTGTTCCATCATGCGCGGCTTCGGCGGCGCCGGGGCATTTTCCGATGGAAAGTATAACTTTACAACGGCATTTGGCGGCTGGCTGAACGACTATATCTCCGATAAAGAGGTCATGGCACTCATTCGCTATGTCGATGGGATCAACCAAAAGCATGGGGCACCGGCAGAGGTTTTTTCGACAAAGGGCTCGGATATCGGGCGGCTGGCGCTGCAGCACGATCTTCATCTTCTTGCAGCGAGCGTCCGTCATCTTGGCACAGAAAACAACCTCAAGGTACTTGAAGCGACATATGAAGGCTTAAAGGGCAAGGCTGCGTTTCGCTTTGAATGCCCTGTCGAGCATATCGCGTCCGATGGCAAGGGCACAAATATCGTGACGCTTGTTTCAGGCGAGCATCTGGCGGCAGAGTATCTCATCGTCGCGCCAGGGCGTGCGGGGGCAGAGTGGTTTTCGAAAGAATGCGAGCGGCTCGGCATCAAACAGGAGAATAATCGCGTCGATGTAGGGGTTCGCGTCGAGGTGCCGGAAATCATTTGGCACCACATCACGAGCAAGGTCTACGAGGCAAAGCTTCTTTACCGAACAAAGCGCTACGGGGACATTGTTCGTACCTTCTGTATGAATCCGCATGGTCACGTCGTCATGGAAAACACGGATGGCATTGTGACGGTCAACGGCCATTCGTACAGTGACCCAACACTGCAAAGCGCAAATACGAACTTTGCGCTGCTCGTCTCCAATCATTTCACAGAGCCGTTTCATGAGCCGCATGCGTATGGCAAGCGCATCGCTTCTTTTTCGAATATGCTCGGCGGCGGCATCATCGTGCAGCGCTGCGGCGACCTTCGAAAGGGGCGGCGAACCAACGCACATCGCATGCGCCACAGTTTTGTGCAGCCGACACTTCAGGCGACGCCGGGCGACCTTTCGCTCGTCCTTCCCAAGCGGCATCTCGACAATATCATCGAGATGCTCGAAGCACTTGATACCATCGCACCGGGTACGGCGAACGATGATACGCTCCTCTATGGCGTTGAGGTGAAGTTTTACAGCGCGCGCACCGTCCTGTCGGCAGAACTTGAGACAAGTTATCCAAACATCTTCGCAACGGGGGACGGCGCGGGCGTGACACGCGGACTTTCTCAGGCAAGTGCGTCGGGTGTCTATGTTGCACGCACCATTCTTTCACGCCGTGGGCTTGCCTAGATGCAGCGTGAAATCCAAGTACAAGTCTACAGGTGTCTAAAAGGGAAAGGTCTCTTATTTTTAGGGGCTTTTTTTGTGTTTTCGAGAAGTTTTTAAGAAAAATTTAGAATTATTTTCCAGTACGGCGCTGTCTAAATGTACAGAAAGCTAGAATTTTCAAGGCTTTTATTGTACTCTAATAAACATATGTTCTCTTGTAAAGGCGGACGTTTTCTGCTAAATTTACAAGAGAAGGTTACTGCTTTTTGAGCAGCGATAAAAGAGAAGGTTTGTGATAGGCAGGAAGGAGAGTGCGTCAAAGGTGTTCATGGGTGCGTATTCACACAGTATAGACGCCAAGGGGCGCATCATCCTGCCTGCGGATTTCCGTCAGGAACTCGGGCTTGCCTTTATCATCACGAAAGGTCTCGATCACTGTCTTTTTCTTTATGGACAGCAGGCATGGGAGGAACTGGCGGCAAAGCTGCGCGCGTTGTCGCTGGCAAAGCCGGAGGCGCGTGCACTCAGCCGCTTCTTTTTTGCAGGGGCACGAAATCTTGAATGTGATAAGCAGGGGAGGTTTCTCGTCCCTGCGAATCTTCGTGTCTACGCGGGAATTGAGCGCAAGGGCGATGTCGTCCTTGCGGGCGCGGATGACCGCATTGAGGTTTGGAACAAGGAGCTGTGGCATACGTACTGCAGCGAAGTCGAACCGGATGTCACGGCGATGGCTGCGTCTCTTTCGGATTTTTCCATTTGATGAAGCTGACCGGGCGGCATGAGGATTACCCCTGTCGGTTTATTTTTGTGCGTATTGTGGAGGCTGTCCTATGGCATTTCATCATGTGAGCGTCATGCCGGAAGAAGTTCTTGACGGGCTTTTGACGGATCCTGACGGCATTTATGTCGACTGTACGCTCGGCGGTGCTGGGCATGCAGGGCGCTTGGCAGAAAAACTTTCAGCAAAGGGCTGGCTCATCGGCATTGATCAGGACGCCGAAGCCATAAAGGCGGCGCAGGCGCATCTTGACAGCCTTTCACTGCGCTGCAGGGTCTCGGTCGTGCACAGCAACTTTTCAAAATTAGATGAGATTTTTGCGCGTCTTGCCGTGCCAAAGATCACGGGCATTCTCTTTGACCTCGGAGTTTCGTCCTATCAGATTGATACGGCGGCGCGCGGGTTTTCCTATATGCAGGATGCGCCGCTCGACATGCGGATGGATGCCGAGGGAAAGCAAACGGCAGCGGATGTCGTCAACACGTACAGCGCAGCAGATCTCGACCGCATCTTTCATGATTACGGCGAGGAGCGCTGGGGACGGCGCATCGCAGAGTTTATCGTAAAGCGGCGGGCAGAAAAGGCATATGAGACGACGGGCGAGCTTGTCGATACAATCGAGCGGGCAATTCCGAAAGCCGTGCGGCGCGCACAGACAGGGCATCCTGCAAAGCGTGTCTTTCAGGCGCTTCGCATCGAGGTGAATGACGAGCTCGGCATCTTGGACGCTGCCTTTCACCGGGCTGTTGATCAGCTGACTCCTAGCGGGCGCATTGCGATCATCACGTTTCATTCGCTCGAGGATCGCATAGCAAAGAAAGCGCTCAGGCAGATGGCCGCGGGGTGCATCTGCCCGCCCGAGCTTCCAGTCTGCGTCTGTCACAACGAAAAGAAACTTCGTCTTCTCGGCAAGGTGAGAAAAGCCGGGAAAGCGGAGCTTGCGGCAAACACACGCGCGAAAAGTGCAAAGCTGCGCCTTGCAGAAAGGCTTTAGAGGAAATACACGGATAACGATATATAGCTCCTTGGCTCCTTGGAAAGCAATCTGCTGTAATGAAAGGCAAGGATTTGTAGGAGGAAGGAGATGAAGAGAGGTATGCCGGCAAGGCAACTGCAGGATTATGATGCTGCCCATGATTTTGCCGAAAAGAATCAGACAGCAAAGCGTACGGGAGTCAGCAACCGTTTTCGGCGCATGCCGAAGAAGCCGGTATTTCGAACCGTCCTCAATACGACCTTGCGCGCGCATCTCTACATACTCTTTTTGGTCGGTACGGTACTCTGCCTGCTGACGATTATCAGCAATGGTCTCAACGCCAGCCGCGGTTATGACCTTGTCAAAGTGCAGCAGGAAGCAGATGAACTTGAACAGGAGAATGCGCGCATCAGCGTTGAGATCGCGCAGCTAAAAAATCCGGAGCGTATCAAGCGCATTGCTGAGAAAGAGCTTAAGATGCAGGTTCCGAAGAAAACCTATTTTGCACATGAAAATCAGTAAATGTTTAGGATAAGAAAATCGTTCTTTCCTTATCCTTCCCTGCGGCACTGCAAGCCGCAGGGAAGAGAAATCGGAGGCATTGGGATGAAGAAACTTAGCGAACTTGCCGCTTTGGTAAAAGGTGCAAAGATGCTTGGCGACGATGTAGATATCGCCGCGATTACACACGATTCGAGAAAGGTGAAGAAAGGGACGCTTTTTGTCGCCATTCCAGGCGAGCATGTCGATGGGCACAAGTTTATTCCACAGGCGGCTGCGTCGGGCGCCGTCGCTGTCGTCTCTGCCCGCGACCCAAAAGAGATCGAGCTTCCCGCGGGCATGACGCTTCTTTCCGTGCAAAATCTTCGCGAGGCACTGGATAGCATCGTGCCCTTTTTTCACGATTATCCCGCAGAAAAAATGCGCATCATAGGTATTACGGGAACGAATGGCAAGACGACGACGAGCTATATCACGCGCGCTATTCTTCGTGCAGCAGGGTATAAGGTCGGACTCATCGGGACGATTCAGATCATGATTGAGGATGAGACGTTCGAGATCCACAATACGACGCCGGATGTTGTCGAGCTGCAGGAGACGCTTGCAAACATGCGGGATGCGGGCATGGATTACGTCGTCATGGAAGTTTCCTCGCATGCGCTTGACCAAGAGCGCGTCGCCGGCATCGAGTTTGATACAGCGGTCTTTACGAACCTCACGCAGGATCACTTGGACTATCATAAGACGCTGGAAAACTACAAGCGTGCAAAGGCAAAGCTGTTCGACCATGTTTCAGAGACGGGAAAGAAGCGCGGCAAGACAGCGGTCATTAACATTGACGATGCCGCCTCGAAGACGATGCTTGCACATGCGAAATGTGAGCATCTGACTTATGCCATCGAGAAGAAGGCGGATCTCATGGCATCGGACGTTCATGTTCACGCGGCCGGGATGGAGATGACGCTGACACATGAAAGGCTTGGCGCGCGTCATATCCATCTTCAGATCACTGGTATCTTTAATGTCTACAATGTCATGAGTGCAGTCGGCGCGGCACTTGCCGAACACATAGAGCCAGCGGTGATCGAAAGGGCACTTACGGATTTCACGAGTGTGCCGGGGCGTTTTGAACTCGTCAAGACGGGCGCGCCCTTTGCCATTGTCGTCGATTATGCGCATACGCCGGACGGCGTGAAGAACGTCCTTGAGACGGCGCGGAAGATCGCAAAGAAGCGCATCATCGCCGTCTTTGGCTGTGGTGGTGACCGCGACAAGACGAAGCGCCCGATCATGGGACGCCTTGCTGCGGAACTTGCCGACGTCGTCATCGCGACGAGCGACAACCCGCGCACAGAGCCGCCGCAGATCATCTTGGATGAGGTCGAAGCGGGGGTTGAGGAAAAAATTGCGGGCAAGCATCACGAAAAGATCATCGATCGCAGGGAAGCCATCTTCCGTGCGGCAGAGCTTGCCGAAGAAGGCGACATCATTGCCATCCTCGGCAAGGGGCATGAGGATTATCAGATCCTGAAGGATAAGACGATTCATTTTGACGACCGCGAAGTCGCGCGTGAAGCAGCAGCGCATGTTCTGGAGGCAAAGGCATGACACCGTTTCGTATAAGGGACATCATAGGTGCAACATCTGCTGAGGTCTTTGGCGCAGAGCGTACAGAACGTGTTCAGGATGTTGTCACCGATACGCGAAAGATTGCGAAGGGCGCGCTCTTCGTCGCGCTCAAGGGCGAGCGCTTCAACGGCGAGAATTTCGTGGAAGAGGCCATTGAAAGAGGAGCTTTTGCCGTGCTCGTCAGCAAGGTATTTTCCGCAGACGAGACGGAGAGGCTTGCGAAAAAGGCTGTTGTGCTCAAAGTGGCGGATACGCAGAAGGCATATCAGCAAATCGGCCACCTGTGGCGCGAACAGTTTAAAATTCCGGTCATCGCCATTACAGGCTCCAACGGAAAGACGACGACCAAGGATCTGACAGCGGCGGTGCTTTCGGCGCGCGGCAAGGTCTGCAAGACACAGGCAAATTTCAACAATGAAATCGGTCTGCCGCTGACACTGCTTTCCATCACGAAGGCAGACACGGCGGCAGTTGTCGAAATCGGCATGCGCGGGCTTCATCAAATCGAGGCGCTTGCCCCTATCGCAGACCCGTCCATCGGCATTGTGACGAATGTCGGCGAGACGCATATGGAGCTTCTCGGCTCACTCGAAAACATTGCGCGCGCCAAGAGTGAGCTTGTCGAAGCCATTGGAAAAGACGGCAGGGGCGGCACGGTCATTTTAAATGCCGACAATGCGTTTGTGGCGAAGATGCGTGAAAAGGCGAGGCCGGGCGTCAAGGTTGTCACCTTCGGTATCGAAAATGCGGCGGATGTTCGCGCTCTCGTCGATACAATAGAGACGGTCGGTGGAAATGCAACGCGTTTTGCTGTAGAATATGCAGGCGGAAGGCACGTGTTTGAAATCAAGATGGTCGGCCGCCACAATGTGATGAACGCGCTCGCCGCCATCGCGGCAGGGATTGTGCTCGGCTTTTCAGCGGACGAGATCGAGGCGGGGCTGAAGAACCTGGAAGCGACGAAGATGCGCTTCGAAGTCGAAGAAGTCAAAGGATACCACATCATCAACGATGCGTACAATGCAAGTCCGATGTCGATGAAAGCTGCGCTGGAGACATTGGCGCGTTTGACGAAAGGCAGGAAGATCGCGGTGCTAGGCGATATGTTCGAGCTTGGCAGCGTCGAGAGGGAGGCGCACGAAGCGGTCGGCCGCGAGGCAGCTATGTATGGTTTTTCTGCCGTCGTGACGCGCGGAAAGCTTGGAAAGTGCATCGCTGATGGCGCGAGAAAGGCAGGCGTGAAGGACGTTTATATCGCAGAGAGTCACGAGGCGGCGGCAGAGCTTTTGAAGAAGATTCTGCAAAAGGGGGACACCGTCCTCTTTAAGGGGTCGCGCGGCATGGCAATGGAAAAGATTATTTCCTTGCTGTAAAGCATGGTATACAATGAGAATTTAATGATAGCCGGGAGCGAGTTTTTTGGAACAGATCATCATTGCGGCGGCGATCGCCGCAGGTTTCGTTCTGCTGACGGGGCCTTTTTTCATACCGGAACTGCATAAGCTGAAGTTTGGTCAGAGCATCCGCGCGGAAGGGCCGAAGAGCCATCAGGCAAAGAGCGGCACGCCGACGATGGGCGGCATCATGATCATTTTAGGCATCACGATAGCGACTGTCATCGCAGCGCCGCTTACACCCGAAGTACTCCTTGCACTCTTCATTATGCTGGGGCATTTCGTGCTCGGCTTCTTAGATGACTATATCAAGGTGGTGAAAAAGCGCAATCTTGGGCTTCGCGCAAAGCAGAAATTTCTCGGACAGCTCTTCATTGCCGTTGTCACGATGTTCATCGGCACGCAGGTTCTCGGCATTGACACGACGATCTGGTTGCCTGTCGTAAACGAAGACATGGATATCGGTGTTGTTTATTACTTCCTCGTTGCCTTCGTCCTGGTCGGCACGTCGAACGCCGTCAATCTGACCGATGGGCTGGATGGGCTCGCTTCGGGCTTGATGGCGATTGCGGCGGCGGCATACGCTGTCATCGCTTACCTGACGGGGCATCCAAACCTCTCTCTTTTTTCCATCGCGATCGTCGGCGCCTGCCTTGCGTTTCTTCACTTTAATTTCCATCCTGCCAAGGTGTTTATGGGCGATACGGGTTCGCTCGCGTTAGGCGGCGCACTCGCTGCCGTCGGCATTCTGACGCATACGGAAATTATCTTAGCCGTTCTCGGCTTGGTTTTTGTCTGTGAAGCACTTTCTGTCATCATTCAGGTCATTTCATTCAAGACGACGGGGAAGCGTGTCTTTCGCATGAGCCCGATTCACCACCATTTTGAGCTTGGCGGCTGGAAGGAAACGAAGGTCGTCACCGTGTTTTATGCCGTGGGGCTGCTTGCCAGCATCGTGGCATTGGAATTGCTGACGATGTAAGGAGGTGCGGACATGTTGAATCTGTCGAATAAAAAAGTACTCGTCGTCGGGGCGGGAATCAGCGGTTTTTCAGCGGCTAAGATAGCAAAGAAACTCGGGGCAGCCGTGACGCTCAGCGATGCGAAATCGGAAAAAGATATCCAAGAGGATTTTGCACCGCTGCGCGAAGCAGGCATTGCACTTGTCTTCGGTCCACAGGCGGCATCGCTTCTCACAGGCGTCGACATCGTCATCCTTTCCCCTGCGGTTCCCGCCCGCATCCCGCTCATCAAGGCGGCGCGTGAGGCGGGCATCCGCGTCATGAGCGAGGTAGAGCTTGCCTATCTTATCGCAAAGGCGCCGATGGCAGCTGTCACGGGGACGAATGGCAAGACAACAACGACGACGCTGTTAGGGCTGCTGCTCAAGGCACATTATGACGCGGTCGGTGTCGGGGGCAATATCGGCGTTCCGCTTTCAGAGGTTGCCCTTGCGATGCCCTCCACAGGCTACATTGCGGCGGAGATTTCAAGCTATCAGATGGAAGCGACAGAGGAGTTTCATCCGCATATCGCAGCAGAACTCAACGTGACGCCGGACCACATCGTCCGCCATGGTTCTATGGAGGTCTACCAGGCGATGAAGGAGCGGCTCTTCCGCGCGGAGCAGGCAGGCGATTTCCTCATTCTCAACTATGACGATGAGAGAACGCGCGATATGAAACATCGTGCCAAGGCGCGCATTGCCTTTTTCAGCCGCAGGGAGAACCTGTCTGAAGGCGCCTGCTTGGCGGACGGCATGCTCGTTATTCGCTGGGGCGGCAAGTTGTACCCACTTATCAGCGAAAAGGAGCTGGGCATCAAAGGTCCGCACAATACAGAAAATGCGCTCGCCGCTTCTCTCATGGCATTTTTTGCCGGTGTTGCGCCGGCCGAGATGCAGCCGGTCTTAAAGGATTTCCGCGGGGTCGAGCACCGCATCGAATACGTCACAACGATTGACGGCGTCGATTATTACAACGATTCGAAAGCGACGAATACGGACAGCGCCATGAAGGCACTCGACACCTTTCCTGCGGGCATTGTCCTGCTCGCAGGCGGCGACGATAAGATGACCGACCTCACGGATTTCATGCAGCTTGCCAAGGTGCGTGTGCATCAGCTGATCCTCGTTGGCGCAGCGGCAAAGCGTTTTCATGAAGCCGCACGGGAAAACGGCATGCCAGAAGAGCACATTCACGATGTCGGTTATTCGATGGAAAGGGCAGTTGCACTCGCGCACGAGCTCGCGAAGGCACCCGAAACGGTTCTTCTTTCACCGGCATGTGCAAGTTTCGACATGTATAATGGCATGGCAGAGCGCGGGCGTCATTTTAAGTCGCTCGTTCATGCGCTGGAAGCGTGATGGACGGCGGAGGAAATCGATACGCTGCACAAGCAGAGGAAAGGGAGACCGAAAAGTTGAACATCATCGTTTCCGGCGGCGGTACGGGCGGGCATATCTATCCGGCACTGACGATTATCCGGACATTGCAGACACTGGCGCCTGATACAAATTTCCTGTATGTCGGCACGAAGGCAGGGCTGGAATCCGACATCATCCCTAAGGAAGGGCTTCCTTTTGCGACGATCGAGCTGGAGGGGTTTGAGCGTCATTTGACCCCGTCCAATCTCGTGCGTACAGGCAAGGCGATGAAGGGCGTCATGCGCGCGATGAAGATTGTGAAGGACTTTCGGCCGGATGTCGTCATCGGTACAGGTGGTTACGTCTGTGGCCCCATTCTTCTCGCAGCAAGTCTGCGCCGCATCCCAACGCTGATTCAGGAACAGAACGTCGTTCCGGGCATTACGAATAAGATTCTTTCGAAGTTCGTGACGAAGGTTGCTGTCGGCACGCCGGAAGCAGTGAAAAACTTCCCGAAAAGCAAGACGATCTTTACCGGCAACCCGATCCGCTCAGAGGTTATGACGGCAAGGCGTGAGGCGGCGGCAAAAGTGTTTGGGCTTGACCCAAAAAAGCCGACGGTGCTGGTTTCCGGCGGCAGCCGCGGCGCGCGGGCGATCAACCGCGCGATGATCGGCGTTCTGGCGGAGGCTGCGGCGTATACGCAGGTACAGTTTCTGCATGTGACCGGCAAGGCGGAGTACGATGATACGATTGCGCGCCTGATGGACACTGGACGCGATTTTGTAAGACTTCGGCACATCCTTGTGAAGCCGTATCTTTATAATATGCCGGAGGCGATGGCGCTTGCAGATCTCGCGATCTTTCGCGCGGGAGCGACGGGGCTTGCAGAACTGACGGCGCGTGGTATTCCCTCGATTCTCGTGCCGTACCCGTATGCGGCGGGAAACCATCAGGAATTCAATGCGCGGGCATTGGAGGCGGCGGGGGCGGCGCGCGTCATCTTGAATCGCGATCTCACGACAGAGTCGTTGAATGCAGTGCTGGCCGAGCTTTTGAGCGAGCCCAGAAAATTGAAGAAGATGGCGGAAAAGAGCAAGGCACTCGGCCGCCCGCATGCCGCGCGCGACATTGCTAACCTTGTCTTAGAGATAGCGAAATGGAATAGGTGAGAAGATGCAGACGCTAACGAATCTCAAGGGACTTCATAAAATACATTTTATCGGCATCGGCGGTGCAGGCATGAGCCCGCTGGCAAAAATGATGCTAGAGCACGGTTACGAAGTGACGGGCTCAGACCGTGAAAACAGCGAGATCATCGAGGGGCTTGAAAAGCTTGGTGCCAAGGTGATGCTCGGCGGACAGAAGGCGGAAAACGTCCGTGGAAAAGATGCGGTTGTCGTCTCGACGGCCATTCCGTTTGATAATCCGGAGGTTCTTGCAGCAAAGGATCTCGGCATTCGCAAGCTGCATCGCTCGGATATCAACGCGGCACTTGTCAACGCCTATAAGGGAATCGCCGTTGCAGGCGCACACGGCAAGACGACGACGACTTCGATGCTTGGCGTCGCCCTGACGCATGCGGGGGCAAGTCCGTCGGTCGTCGTCGGCGGTGAAATGCCGGATCTTGGCACGAATGCAGTGCTCGGCAAGAGCAATTACCTCGTCTCAGAAGCGGACGAGAGCGACGGCTCTTTTTTGAAGCTGCATCCTTTCATCTCCGTTGTGACAAATGTTGAAGATGATCACATGGATCATTACGGCACGATGGAAAACATCATCAAGGCATTCCATCAGTTCATTGAGAACACGCGCGATGGCGGCTGGGCTGTTCTCTGCATGGATAACGAAAACCTGCGGAACATCGTAAAGACGATCGACAAAAAATATTTGACCTATGCCCTCGACCATGCGGCAGACTATCGCGCAAAGGACATCGCGATGGAGGGCACGGGCATCGCGTTTGATGTCTGGCACGGCAGCGAAAGATTGGGACATGTCGCGCTCAACATCCCTGGCCGTCACAACGTGCTCGATGCGCTCGCCTGCATCGTGACGGGGCTTTCCATCGGCGTGCCGTTTGAAAAACTCGCCGCGGGGCTCGCGGCTTTCCACGGAGCGAAGCGCCGCTTTCAGACGAAGGGAAAAGAAGGCGGTGTTTGGGTCGTTGACGACTATGCGCATCATCCGACAGAGATTGCAGCGACGTTGAAGGCGGCGAAGGAGACGAATCCAAAGCGGCTCATCTGTGTTTTTCAGCCGCATCGCTACTCGCGGACGCAGCTGCTTTATGAGGAATTTGGCAGGGCATTCATTTCCGCCGACGTTCTCTTTTTGACAGATGTCTATGCGGCGGGCGAGGCGCCTGTCGCGGGCATCAGCGGACAGACAATTGAGAGCGAAGTCGAGCGGCAGACGGCAGCAAAGCCGATTTACGTCGAAAAGCGCGAGGACCTTGCGTCGACGCTCAAGGACTTTGTACAGGCAGGCGATCTCGTCATCACGATGGGCGCGGGCGATATTTTTAAGACGGGTGAGGAACTCGTCCATATGCTGAAGGGATGAAGGAACATGGGAAAGAAAGTCATTGTCGTCATGGGCGGCACATCGACCGAGGCAGAGATCTCGCGCCAGACGGGCGGTGCTGTTTTGCAGGCACTTAGAGGCGAGGGCATTGACGCCGAGGGCATGGAGCTTGTTCCAGAGACGTTTGCCGAAGAGATTCGGAAGAAGAACCCCGCCATTGTCTTTAACGCACTGCACGGAAAGTTTGGCGAAGACGGACTCATCCAAGGGACGCTTGACATGCTGGGAATTCCTTACACAGGCTCGGGCGTTCTTGCAGCTGCTGTGACAATGGACAAGGCGGCTTCCAAGCGCTTCTTTATCGCCGAGGGCATCTCGACGCCAAAGGCGAAGACATATCGCCGTTTTGAACATAAAGCGCGTGACCTAGCATGCGAAATCGAGAGCCAGTTTTCTCTTCCCGTCGTCGTTAAGGCGGCATCGCAGGGCTCGAGTGTCGGCGTCTACATCGTCGAGACAAAGGCGGATCTAAAAGAGTCCATTGACGAAGCCTTCCGCTATGATGAGGAAGTTCTCGTCGAGGAATTTATCCGGGGACGCGAGCTGACGGTCGCTGTATGGGGCAATACAGCAAGGGCAGACGCGTTCCCCGTCATCGAAATTACGACCATCTCAGGACGCTATGATTACGAATCGAAGTACACGAAGGGCATGAGCAAGCACCTCATTCCAGCGCCCATCGGTGACGAAAAGACGAAGGAAGTGCAGACACTTGCCGTAAAGACCTTTGTCGCCTGTGGCTGCAAAGGGGTTGCCCGTGTCGACATGATGCTCAGTGAAAACGGCACGCCGTATGTCATCGAAGTCAACGCTGTTCCGGGGATGACAGAGCTTTCGCTCGTTCCCGACGCGGGGCGTGCGATGGGGGTCACGTTCCCAGAACTTTGCGTGCATATCTTGGAACTGGCAGGTTATGAGGTGTAAGCCTTCTAGCCTTTATCGATGATGAGGCAGGGATAGGAAGAGAGGCAGAGGAGTAGTCAATGCGCCGTAAAGGAAGAAAACGCGTGGCGCCCAAGGCAAAAGGTGGAGCGCAACTCACGAAGCGGCGCGGACGGCGCATTCGAAAGGGATTTCTCTATCTCATCATTTGCGGTATCATCACCGCCGTTCTCGTCTATTCTCCGGTCTTTACACTGCGAAATATTGAGATGAAGGGGGCGGTGTATCTGACGGAAGACGATATTGTCACCATCACACAGATTCAAAAGGGCGATCCCCTCCTGAAAATGAAGACGGACGTGATGCAGAAGAACCTCATGAAGGATTTGCGCATTGAATCCGCCGTTGTAAAACGTCACTTGCCGGGGACGATTGAAATCGATCTCGTCGAGCGCAAACCCGTGGCGACCGTAGCGTGTGATTATGGCTACCTCGATTTCGACCGCAATGGCAAGGTCTTGATGGGGTATCAGGAAATCAAGAAGATGCAGATTCCCTTCATCACGGGCACGGTGATGCACGATCTCTATATTGGCGATGACAACAAGGATCCAGTCGTCGGAAAAGTACTGTTATTTCTCTCGCAGCTCGATGAATCTGTACGCAGCCAAATCTCGGAAGTCAATGTGCAGAACCCGCAGGCGATCATGGCGTATACGACAGATGTGATACAGATCCGCTTGGGGGATCTTTCGCGCGTCAATGAAGAAGCGGCACTGACCAATGATTTTGTTGACAGCTTAAAGGACAGTCATCATGCCATCGAGTTTGTAGATTTTGGCTACGAGGCTCCGTTCATTCGCCTGCGAAACTTTTGAGCGGCAGAGACGGTAAAAGCTAAGCGGCGGAAGAAGCACGGAAAAACTGTGCAGGTGTTGGGATATTCATCTGTTCTACATAAAGATGTAGTAAGTTAAAATTAGGTATAATCGCTATAATAGTGTCGTTACAACCGTGTGGCTCGGTAAAAAACGCTGACTGCGAGCAGTTAGCATATGGGGGTAGGCAAGTGTTCGAATTAGATGATAATGGTCTTGACCAATTGGCAAAAATCAAAGTAATCGGCGTCGGCGGCGGCGGCAGCAACGCCGTCAACCGTATGATAGATTATGGGCTTCAGGGCGTGGAGTTTATCGCTGTCAATACAGATGCGCAGGCACTCCTTAAATCGCTGGCACCGAAGCGCATGCAGATTGGCGAGAAGCTGACACGCGGTCTCGGCGCTGGCGCGCGCCCGGAAATCGGACAGGAAGCAGCAGAGGAAAGCCGCGACGACCTCATTGAAGCGCTTCGCGGCGCAGATATGGTCTTTGTCACCGCAGGTATGGGCGGCGGCACGGGCACGGGAGCGGCGCCGGTCGTCGCGGCATGTGCCCGTGAGATCGGTGCGCTTACGGTCGCCGTCGTCACGCGTCCTTTTTCGTTTGAAGGCAAGAAGCGTCAAAGCAATGCAGAGCTTGGCATCGAGATGCTGCGCAAGCATGTTGATACGATTGTCACGATTCCGAACGACCGCTTGATGCAGATCGTCGATAAGAAGACGCCGATTACGCAGGCGTTCAGCCTTGCCGACGACATTCTCCGGCAGGGTGTCAAGGGCATCAGTGACCTCATCGCCCTGCCGGGTCTCGTCAACCTCGACTTTGCAGATGTCAGAAGCATCATGAAGGATGCGGGGTCTGCGCTCATGGGCATCGGTGAATCGTCCGGTGACAGCGCGACGCTCGAGGCCGCAAAGACGGCGATCTCTTCGCCGCTTCTCGAGACGAGTATTGACGGTGCGCGCGGCATTCTCATCAATGTCACGGGGGCAGAGTCGAAGCTCAGCATGCTTGAGATCGAAGAGGCGAGCCAGCTCGTCAAGCAAGATGCAGACAGCGAGGCAAATATTATCTGGGGCGCGACAATCGACGACTCGATGGGCGACGTCGTCCGCGTCACGGTTATAGCAACCGGGTATTCGGACGAGATAGAGCCGCTCGGAACGCCGGCAGAAGAGCAAAAGCCCGCCTTTTCTATCAATCCGCCGCCGCCGACTTTCGGTGTTCCTCAGCCGCCGGAAAAGCCACCCGCACCAAAGGAAGAGCCGAAGGAAGATGCCGCAGAAAAGACAGATACCGCGCTTGGACTCGACAATGGTCTTGATATTCCTGTCTGGCTGCGCGAGCGCTGATATCGTATCATCGTATCTTTGATGGAAACTTTCCCTCGTGGGAGAGTTTCTTTTTTTCTGCGGCGCTTTATGTTACAGTGCGCCCGATTGCCGATGTGAAGAAAAATACTTGACAGTCCGTCAGATTTTCTGTATTATAGTTGATGTTCACGCGCGAGAGCGCATATGGGTAGGTGCCCGAGTGGTTAAAGGGAACAGACTGTAAATCTGTCATCTTC
>CAUVCH010000005.1:0-19110 GCA_963550265.1 uncultured Mitsuokella sp.
TTTTAAAATCATTACTCTTTCATTATATCGATAGGATGTTTGACTGTAAAGACGTTTCAAGTACTTGGCGGAGATGTTGTTTGGTGTTATCCTAATAATAAATTAGGGAGATATATTTTATTATAAAAAAGGAAGGATTTCATGCGTGTGGTGGTCGATAAAGACGTTTGTGTGCGCTGCGGCATGTGCGTGGGCGCAGCGCCGGCGGTCTTTTGCATGACGGTGGATGGTATAGCAAGTGCGCCAGAGATTCCACAGGAATTTTTAGACGATGCCATCCAAGTGATGGAAGACTGTCCGGTCGGTGCCATTCGCATCGCTTGATTTCCCTGCTGTTGTGATACATCGTATTGCCAATGGCTTTTGCTTCGGTGTATAATGAAAGGAAATGAGCATATAGCAGCGGGCAGAGCGTAGCAAGAGGAGGGATGCATTCGTGGATTTGGAAAGGGCAGAACGTGCAGTGGCGGATTTTTTGGCAGCGCTTGACGTCGATATCGAAGCGGCGGAGATGACGAAAACCCCGGCGCGCGTGGCAAGGATGTATGCATTCCTCTTTGACGGCTTGCACAAAGAGACGGCGCCGGTTTGGGGCGAGACCTTTGCGGCAGGCGCCGGCGGGCTCGTCGCTGTCCGCCGAATTCCCTTTTACTCGATGTGCGAGCATCATCTCGTGCCGTTCTTCGGTGAGGCGAGCATCGTTTACCTGCCGCAGGGAGGGCGTATCGCAGGCTTTTCAAAGTTTGCGGCGCTCGTCGCGCTTCTCTCGCATCGTCCGCAGCTGCAGGAACGGCTGACGCGCGAGATTGCCGATGCTGTGCGGCGGGATTTAGGCGCTCGCGGCGTTCTTGTGACGTTGGAAGCACAGCAGCTGTGTATGACGATGCGCGGCGAGGTCGCGCATGAGACGCGGACGCTGACGACGGAGCGCAACGGCATTTTTGCCGAAGATGCTGACCGCTGCCGCGAGGCATGGCAGCTTCTCGGTGGTGAAAAGAGCTGACGACAGATGATAAGGCAGGGAAAGGCGGAAATAAGATGGCTGAGATCATGCGTCCCATGCGCACGTATACCTTCCGAAATGGCAAGAAACTGACCCTTGGCAGACACACGGTCGTCATGGGGATTTTAAACGTCACGCCGGATTCTTTTTCTGACGGCGGCAAGTGGAACGATGTGGATCGCGCGTTAAAGCATATGGAGGAGATGGTCGCCGCGGGGGCGGAAATCATCGACCTCGGTGCGGAATCGAGCCGTCCAGGCTTTCAGGTCATGCCCTCGGCGCAGGAGATTGCGCGCCTCATGCCTTTCCTGGAAGCTGTCGTGCGCGAATGCCCCGTTCCTGTCAGCGTCGATACCTTCAAGGCAGAGACGGCACGGGAAGCGGCAAAGGCGGGCACAGATATGCTAAATGATATCTGGGGCTTGCAGTATGCGCCGGAATATGGGGAGATGGCGCGTATTGCAGCAGAGTTTGACCTTCCGATCGTTGTCATGCACAACCAGGAAGGCACGCGTTATGATGGAGATATCATCGCTTCGATGCAGGATTTTTTTCGAAAGAGCATTGCGCTGGCAGATGCAGCGGGCTTGGCGCGGGAGAAGATTATTTTGGATCCCGGTATTGGATTCGGCAAGACGGCGGAAGGAAATCTCGAAGTACTGCGGCGTCAGGAAGAGCTTCTCACGGTGGACGGTACGCTGTATCCGCTCCTTCTCGGTACGAGCCGCAAGAGTTTCATCGCTGCGGCGCTCGATTTGCCGGTGGAAGAACGCATGGAAGCGACAGGGGCAAGCTGCGTCGTCGGCATATTAAAGGGTGCCGCTATCGTGCGCGTGCATGACGTTACACCAATCGTTCGTATGTGCCGCATGACGGATGCAATCTTGAAGGGAGTTCGGTAATTTGGCAGAGTGTGGGGCACGTATGGACAGCATACGTTTAGACGGGCTGGAATTTTTCGGCTATCACGGATGCCTTGCAGAGGAACGAGCAAGCGGGCAGATATTTTTCGTCGATGCTGAATTCTTTTTCTCCCTGCGTGCAGCGGGAACGGCGGATGACCTTAAGGCAACGGTGAACTATGCAGAGGCCTATGAGAAAATCAAAGCGGTTGTCGAGGGCGCACCAAAGAACCTGATCGAAACTGTTGCGGAAGAAATCGCTTCGGTGCTGCTCTCTGCCTATCCGTGCATGGAAAGGGTGCGCATCTGCGTCCACAAGCCCCATGCGCCAATTGCTGGAAAGTTTGCCGATGCAAATGTCACCATCGAGCGGGAAAGGGGACACTGACATGGCAAAGTGCTACATTGGACTTGGGTCAAATCTCGGCAGCTGCGGGCAGACGATGCGTGCAGCACTGCGGGAAATCGCGAGGATGGACGGCGTCCGTCTCCTCGCCGTGTCTCATTTTTATGAGACGCGACCATGGGGAAAAACGGATCAGCCGGCTTTCCTCAACGGCGCGGCACTTATCGACATCGAGATAAGTGCGGAAGATCTCCTCATGCGCTGCCATGCGATCGAAGCGAAGTTTGGACGAAAGCGTATGGCAGGGGGAGAGCATTGGGGACCGCGGACGATCGATATCGACCTTCTCTTCATGCCGGGCATTTGCCGAAGCTCTGCCCCCATTCTGCCACACCCCTACATGAAGGTACGCGCCTTTGTCCTCGTGCCGCTGCTTGACCTCTCGCCGGAGCTAAAAGTCGGAGGCACAAGCATTCAAAGCCTTCTAGCAGCGCTTCCAAAAGAGGAAGTAGAGGGGGTCAAGCGTTCGGCAGAGCTCAGCGATCCATATCCCATATCTCTTATCGCCTGCATGGACAAGAACCGCGGCCTCGGTCACGAAGGTGAGCTTCTCGCCAACAACAGTGAGGACATGCGGCATTTTCGCGCCTTGACCTTGGGCGGCATCGTCATCATGGGGCGGCGAACCCAGGAATCTCTTCCGGGGGGACATCCGCTTAAAGGGCGCATCAATATCGTTCTTTCGCAGACGAAGAGAAAGATCGAGGGATTTCGCGTCTGTAAGGATGAAGAAGAGCTATTCGCGGTTCTCGGCGAGCTCGCCGAAGAGCGCAGAGAGGCAAAGCTGCCACCGCAAAAAATATGGTGCATCGGCGGCGCATCCCTTTACCGCATGCTTCTTCCCTATACCGCAGAGGCGTATCTGACCGAGCTTACCGGGGATTACGATGCTGATGTCTTTCTGCCGGAGCTTACGGAGTTCACTGCCATTTCCACAAAGCACGGCAAAAACCTGCGCTATTGCTATCTCGTTCGAAAGGAAAGTGCTTTTCTTGGAAATCTTTCATAACGATTGGAAAGAACTGTTGATGCCGGAACTCGAAAAGCCGTATTACAAAAAGCTGCGCGCCTTTCTCATCGGTGAATATCGGACGCACCATATCTATCCCGATATGTACAGCATCTTTAACGCACTTCACTATACGGCGTATGCGGATGCAAAGGTCGTCATCCTTGGGCAGGATCCGTATCATGGGCCTGGACAGGCGCATGGGCTGTCATTTTCTGTCCTTCCCGGCGTTCCCGCACCGCCGTCGCTCATCAATATCTTCAAAGAGCTTAAGACAGATCTCGGCTGCACAATGCCGAACAACGGATGCCTAAAGCCGTGGACAGAGCAAGGCGTTCTGCTCTTAAACACCGTCCTAACCGTCCGCGAACATCAGGCAAATTCACATCGCGGCATGGGTTGGGAGACTTTTACCGACCGCATCATCGAGCTCCTGAACGAGCGGGAGAAGCCGCTTGTCTTCATCCTATGGGGAAGTCCTGCGCGGCGCAAAAAGTCGATGATTACAAACCCGCTTCACTTTATCATTGAAAGTCCGCACCCCAGCCCTTTTTCCGCTGACCGCGGCTTCTTTGGCAGCCGCCCGTTCTCGCGTGCCAACGAATTCCTAAAGAGTACCGGCGAAACGCCCATCGATTGGCAGCTGCCAAATATCTGAATAACAGTTAGCGGCATTTTTTATGAGTGAGGGCGTTTTTCGTATAAAAACAGCCGCTGCAAAATTTCTCGCAGCGGCTGTTTTATGTGTCTAGATAATTTTTGAGGGATTAGCTCTTTGTGATGGCAATGCGTCCGCCGATGCTTAAGACAGGGAGCGTCGTCTTTCCCTTCACGATGATCTGTCCTGGCATCGAGCCTTCTCCATTGAAGACAATTGTACAGTGTCCTTCTTCACGGACATTTTCGTTGACCGCGCTGCCGACCTTCACCACCGTGTATTTTGCACTGCCGATGATGAGTTTGTCGCCGGTCTCGATCGTGCCGGAAAGATCCGCCGGTGTATGCTCGACGACCATATCCGAAAGATTCGGGCGGATGCCCTCATCGAGCAGGATCATACTGCTGTTGTTTTTTAAAAAAGCCTTTGCGAGATTTCCGATGGATGTTATCTGGACGTCATAAATGTTTTCCATAAAAAGACTCCTAGGATACAAAAGGCGAAGGCTTACGATAAAAAGCTTCGCGCTGGTGAAAAGATGGGTGCAAGGATGCTAAAAAGCCTTTTTCATCCGCTGCACTTCCTATTATAGACGAAAATTCCCAGGATGAAAAGAACAGAATGCATGGATACCTAGCACTGGACAGTATTTCTAAGAAAGTGTAAAATAATTGTTAGATTTCTAGGAATAGAGACAGATAGCGCATCATTAGCATGGATGGTGCAGATAAAGAAGGGGAATCATCGGGGGGGGCTTGGCATGAAAGCAGTTTTGCTCGCAGGCGGTTTTGGTACTCGGATTTCAGAGGAGTCGCAGCATAAACCAAAGCCGATGATCGAAATCGGAGGGAAGCCGATTCTTTGGCATATCATGAAGGGATACTCGCACTATGGTGTCAGGGATTTTGTGATTTGTGCCGGTTACAAGCAGGAGATGATCAAAGCCTGGTTCAATAACTACTTTATTTACACGAGCGACGTTACCTTTGATTTCACGGCAAAAAATAGAATCATCCTTCATGCTCAGCATTCCGAACCATGGCGGGTCACGGTGGTCGATACCGGACTGGGCGTAATGACGGGAGGGCGCATCAAACGGATTCAGCCATATATCGGGAATGAAAGATTTTGCATGACATACGGCGATGGTGTATGTGATGTCAATATCGAGAAACTGATTGCATTTCATCGGTCGCACGGAAAGCTTGCGACGCTGACCGCGGTGCTGCAGGACCAGTCGAAGGGAATCCTTGATATTGACGGGGACAGTACAGTGCGCTCCTTTCGTGAGAAGTCGGTGTCGGATGGAGCAATGGTCAATGCGGGCTATATGGTGCTAGAACCGAAGGTTTTTGAGCTCTTGACGGGAGATGCCTGCATATTCGAAAAAGATCCGCTTGCGAAACTGGCGGAAGAAGGCGAGTTGATGAGTTACCAACATAAGGGATTTTGGCAGTGCATGGATACTTTGCGTGAAAAACTTGAGCTTGAAGCACTTTGGAAGGCGGGGCGGGCACCGTGGAAAGTGTGGGAGAATTGAAACTTGATTTAAAATTCTATCAGGGAAAGCGCGTCTTCGTCACAGGACATACGGGGTTCAAGGGAATGTGGCTTTGCAAGATGCTCGAATTCTTTGGTGCGGAGGCCACAGGATATGCACTGCCTGCGCCAACTGCAGAAGGAGAGAAAGCCCTTCAGGCATCCGGCGTCATGGATAATATGCACGCCGTGATTGGCGACGTGCGTGATTTTTCATCGCTAAAAAAGGCGTTTGCTGCAGCAAAGCCAGAGATCGTCTTTCATCTTGCGGCGCAGCCAATCGTGCTCACAAGTTATCGAGCCCCACGAGAAACGTATGAGACGAACGTCATGGGAACTGTGAATGTTCTCGAATGTGTGCGTGAAACGGAGACGGTGAAGTCGTTCCTCAATGTCACAACAGACAAGGTTTATGAAAATAAGGAGTGGATTTGGGGGTATCGCGAAAGCGAGCCGCTTGACGGTTTTGACCCTTATTCGAATAGCAAGAGCTGCTCAGAGCTTGTGACACACAGTTATGCGAGGAGCTTCTTCGCGGATAGCGGTACAGCGATTTCGACAATGCGTGCCGGCAACGTTATTGGCGGCGGGGACTTTGCAGAAAACCGCATCATTCCCGACTGCATTCGAGCGACTGTACGCGGCAGCGCAATCCGCCTGCGCAATCCATATTCAACGCGGCCGTATCAATATGTCTTGGAGCCGCTTTTTGCCTACTTGCTGCTTGCCAGTGCACAATGCGAAAATCGGGCGCTTGCGGGCTGGTATAACATCGGTCCGGATGAATGTGACTGTGTGACGACAGGGGCTCTTGCCACGCTCTTTTGCAAGGCTTGGGGCGAAGGGGCGCATTGGGAGACTATTGCAGCGGATACACCGCACGAAGCGAATTTCCTGAAGCTCGACAGCACGAAGCTAAAGGCGGCTCTTGGCTGGTCGCCGCGCTGGCACATCGATCGTGCGGTAAAAAAAACAGTCGAGTGGACGAAGGCGTGGTATAGAGGAGGCAGCATCTCCTCTGTCATGGATGAAGAGATCAAGGAGTTTTTGGAGGCGAGCCGCGCGTGAATGAGCAAGATAAATCAAGTGAACAAGAGATGCATGATAAAATCCTGAACCTCGTCAAGGAATACTGCGATACATATCATAGAGAAAAGACTTATAAGAAGGGAGATCGCATTTCTTATGCAGCTCGTGTTTATGACCACGAAGAGATGGTGAATCTCGTCGACAGTGCTTTGGAGTTCTGGTTGACAGCAGGTCGCTACACGGCAGCCTTTGAACGTGATTTTGCCAAGTATCTCGGCGTGCGCTACGCTTCGCTCGTCAATTCTGGCTCATCGGCAAACCTCTTGGCGTTCATGGCGCTGACCTCACCGCTCCTCGGGGAGCGTGCTCTGCGCCCTGGCGATGAGGTTATTACCGTTGCAGTAGGATTCCCCACGACGATTGCGCCGATGGTGCAGTTTGGTGCCATTCCTGTCTTCGTTGACGTGACAATTCCACAGTACAATATCGATGTCACGCAGCTTGAGGCGGCGTTTTCTAAAAAAACAAGGGCCGTTATGCTAGCGCATACGCTTGGCAATCCGTTTAATCTTGCCGCTGTCAAGGCCTTTTGCGAAAAGCATGGTCTTTGGCTCGTCGAGGATAACTGTGATGCACTAGGTTCGCTCTATCGCATCGATGGTGAAGAAAAGCTGACGGGCACGATCGGCGATATTGGCACGTCGAGCTTTTACCCGCCACACCATATGACGATGGGGGAAGGTGGTGCGGTGTACACAAACAATGCGGTACTTCATAAAATTATCCAGTCCCTGCGTGATTGGGGGCGTGACTGCATTTGCCCGCCAGGGCACGACGGCTTCTGCGGTCATCGCTTTGATCGCCAGTATGGAGAGCTGCCGCTTGGCTACGACCATAAGTATGTTTATTCACACTTTGGCTATAATCTCAAGGCAACGGACATGCAGGCAGCAATCGGCGTTGCACAGCTTAAAAAGTTTCCTTCATTTGTCGAGCGCCGTCGTCATAATTTCGCACGCATGAAGGCGGGACTTGCAGGTGCAGCGGATAAGTTCATCCTGCCAGAGCCATGCGCAGGGTCGCAGCCAAGTTGGTTCGGCTTCCTTTTGACTTGCCGCGAAGGCATTGAGCGCAAGGCTGTCGTCGATTATGTTGAATCGCATGGCGTCCAGACCCGCATGCTCTTTGCCGGCAATCTCGTCAAGCATCCCTGCTTTGATGAGATGCGCAAGAACGGTAAAGGCTATCGTATTATAGGCTCGCTTGCAAATACGGATCGCATCATGAAGGATACATTCTGGGTAGGTCTCTACCCCGGCATGACAGACGAAAAGATTGACTATATGATTGATACATTGATGGCGGCAGTTCATAAGTAACTTTGATGAAATGCAAGCAACTATGAGGAAAAAATTCGATGATAGAGCTTCGCCATATTGGCATATATGTAAAGAATCTTGCACTCGAGCAAAATTTTTATCAAGTGGTATTTCATATGAAAGTAATTGTTTCGCAGGAGGAAACGCGTGATGTGTTGATGCAGGAGATTTTAGAGTCACTTGATGGAACAGCGAAAATTTCAAAGCTTATTACGGAGCGCGGCAAGCAGATAGGAAGCGGCGATATGATTGAGCTTATCGAAGTCATCTGCCCAAAGGTTGCGCCGGTTTGCCGCGCGGGCACATCGCCAATCTGCACGATTGCCCCCGCAGGCACAGCGCACATCTGCCTCGGCATAGACGATATGGCGGGGACGCTTTCCGCCCTGTGTGCGCATGGCGGGCACGTGCTCATAGAGCCCGTCACATTTCCAACGGGAAGGGCGTGTGCATTTTGCGCTGATCCGGAGGGAAATGTTCTTGAATTGATTGCATAAGGATTTTGGAAGGAGGAGTGTCGATGCGGCGCAAGGTATCGGACTATATCGCAGACTTTCTCGCAGGTCACGGGGTGCATCAGGTGTTTTCAGTCGTAGGCGGCGGCGCGATGCACCTTAATGATTCGCTCGGTCACCATGCGCAGATTTCTTGCATCTATAACCATCATGAGCAGGCCTCGGCGATGGCGGCGGAGTGCTATGCACGCGTGCATGGCGAGATAGCAGCCGTCTGTGTGACGAGTGGACCGGGCGCGGTCAATGCGTTGACTGGTGTCATCGGCGCGTATCAGGATTCAATTCCGATGCTGGTCTTATCAGGGCAGGCGAAGAGTACGCTCTGCATCGCAGGCTGCGGCGGCAAGATCCGCACGATTGGCGGGCAGGAGGCGGACATTGTTCCCGCCGTCCGACAGAATATGGTGAAGTTTGCGAGGACAGTCATGCGGCCCGAGAAGATACGTTGTGCGCTTGAGGAGGCGTTCTTTCTCGCGCGGGCGGGGCGGCCAGGCCCATGCTGGGTTGATATCCCGCTCGACGTGCAGGGGGCGATCATCGAAACGGATGAACTGCCTGCCTTTGCGCCGCCGAAGGTGAGCGAAAGATCCGACGTGCAAAAGGCTGCACGCGATGTATTGGCAAGGATCCAAGCAGCTGAGCGACCCGTCCTCTATGCGGGAAATGCCATTCGCCTTGCAGGTGGCATGGCGCTTTTTGAGCGCCTGCGTGCGTCAATCGGCGCCCCCGTCGTCACGTGTTGGGACAGCATCGACGCCATGGCGACGGACGATGCGCTCTACGTGGGACGCGGTGGCAATATGGGTGACCGCGCGGGCAATTTCGCCGTGCAGAACAGCGACTTTTTGCTCTGCCTCGGCGCGCGCATGAGCATCTATCAGGTCGGCTGGAACATGAAGACGTGGGCGCGGGCGGCGTACGTCACCATGGTCGATATCGACCCCTTGGAGCTCGAAAAGCCCATCCTGCGCGTCGATCTTCCGATCTGCGCCGACGTCTGCGCGTTCATGGAGGCGCTCATTGAGGCCGCGCAGGGGCGGCCGCTTTCGTACCCGAAGTGGCAGGCGCGGTGCGCCTCGTGGAAGGTGCGCTATCCCGTCGTCCTGCCGCGCCACAAGGATGCGCCGGGCAAGGTGAACCCGTACGCCTTCATGGACGCACTGAGCCGCAGCCTGCCGAAGAATGCAGTAACGGTCGTCGCCAATGGCTCGGCGAGCGTCGTCGGGAGTAATTCCTACTATATCAAGGCGGGCGACCGCTTCCTCATGAATTGCGCGATTTCGTCCATGGGCTACGGGCTCCCCGCCGCCATCGGCGCATGCCTTGCAAACGACAGGCAGCGCGTATTCTGCATCGAGGGCGACGGCAGTATCATGATGAACGTGCAGGAACTTCAGACCGTCGCGACGAACCGCCTGCCCATCCTCGTGTTCCTGCTGAACAACGAGGGCTACCATCAGATCCGCCAGACGCAGGGAAACGTGTTCAAAGGGCATACGATGGTCGGTGTCGGCTCTGCGAGCGGCGACCTCGGCTTTCCGGAATGGGAGACGCTAGCCGCCGCATTTGGTCTTCCATACGCCCGCATCGAGACGAACGCAGGTGTATGGAGCGGGGTAAAGGCAGTGCTAGAGACAGAAGGTCCGCTCTTCTGCGAAGTCGTCTGCACGACAGACCAACCCTTTGAGCCAAAGTCAGCGACGAAACGGCTCGCGGACGGTTCGCTCTTTTCCCCACCGCTCGAGGACATGGCACCGTTCCTCCCGCGCGAGGAGTTGCGAGAAAATATGATTATCCCCCTCGTCGAGGAGCAGGCAGTTATGAAGGAGAGAAACTGAGATGGAAAAAAAACGTACGACCTGCCCTGTTTGTAATACGGGGACTGGAAAGGCGAAGGTCTTGCTTCGTCGGGATTTTTCGCCTGCTGCATCAATCGTGCCATTTCGTGCCTATGATGTCTGCGCGTGCCCGGTTTGTGGACTCTTCTATGCGGGCAACATGGAGGAGTCCATGCCACTTGACGCATACTACGCCATGCTCTCGCGCTACGACGGTGCGTCGTTCGTCCTCTCGGACATGGTGAAAGGCGTCTATCGACGCACGGCGGATTTCCTCGAACAGCACATCGAAAAGGACACGCGGGTATTGGATATCGGCTGCGCGTTTGGCGGCCTTCTGAGCGAGCTCCAGCAGAGAGGGTTCTTGCATCTTGCGGGGCTTGAGTATGTGGAGAAGAATTGCACGTATCTAGAGAAAACGCTTCAGGTGCCGGCGCATCGCGGCGGTCTGGGGAATCTGCCTAAAAGCCTTGCGGGCGAACGTTTCGGTTTGGTCATACTGAGCGGTGTCCTCGAGCATCTCTTCGACCTACGCGAGGCGGTCAGGGAGTGCAAGTCGCTTCTTGCCGATGGCGGCAGGATTTTCGTTCTTACGCCCGATGTGGAACAGTTCCCGATGCACGATGATCTCTATCAGGAGTTTAGCGTGGAGCATATCAATTACTTTGACCTAGCGAGCCTGTGCGCTCTCTTCGCTCGCGAAGGGCTGGCGTGTTGCGGAACCGTGCAGGATACGATCCCGATGTTTGGGCTTGCGGGCAATCGCTATAGCCTATGGGGACGCGGTGAAGGGGGAACGGAAGAGACGACGCGGGGCGCAGGGGAGCGCGCGATGCAACAGTATCTCGCGCATGGCGCGGCTCTTGCGGAGACCCTCTGCCGTCGGTTTGCCAAAGAAGTGGGGGAGAAGGCTTTCTATGTGTGGGGAGCTGGGACACAGACGGCGATGCTCGTGCAGCTGGGCATCCTCAGCGAGAGCTGTATTCTTGGTGTCGTGGACGGCAATCGGAACTACCATGGCCGCATGGCGTACGGCCATGCGATTGAAGCGCCAGATGTCCTTCGCGTAAAGCAGGATGTGCCCATTCTCATCGCCTCGCAGTATGCGCAGCAGGCAATCGAGCGCACGATTCGCGAGAAGATGAAGCTTGCCAATCCCCTCATTAAGCTCTTTGCAGGGGAAATCGTATGAGGAATCGAATCGTAGGGCAGGATCTCGCGGAAATCACGGCAGAGGACCTGCCGTGGGAACGCTTGCAGGGCGCGCGCGTGCTCGTGACGGGCGCGAGCGGAATCCTGGCTTCCTATATGGTTGAGACGTTGCTCTACCTCAACGAGACACGCCGTATGGGCATCCGCATCCTAGCAGCCCAGCGCAATCGAAAAAAAGCGCAGGCGCGGTTCGCGCACGCCGTCGCGTGTCCCGCGCTGACGCTTCTGCAGCAGGATGTCTGTGCACCATTTTCCATCGATGGTTCGCTCGACTATATCATCCATGCAGCAGGGCAGTCAAGCCCTAAGTTTTATGGAAGTGACCCGATTGGTACGATTGAGGGGCATATCCTCGGCACGCGCAATGTCCTCGCCTTGGCACGAGAAAAGGGCGTGAAGGGCATGCTCCAGCTCAGCAGTTGCGACAGCTACGGGGAATGCTTTGCGGCGGACGATCCTACCTGCCTTGCAGAGAATTTTGTCGGACGGCTCGACCCGCTTTCCGACCGCGGTTGCTATTCCATGGGGAAGGCGGCGGCAGAGGCTCTTTGTCACGCCTACGCGCTTGGCGCGAAGCTCCCTGTGAAAATCGTCCGCATCGCGCACACGTACGCGCCGCTAATGCCGCTTGACGATGGGCACGTCTTTGCGGACTTTGTCGGTAATGCGCTGCGAGGGGAGGATATTGCGCTGACAAGTGATGGCAGTGCGCAGCGTCCATTTCTCTATATCGCGGATGCCATTCGAGCGTATTTCCGCGTCCTTTTCCTCGGAACGCCAGGCGAGACGTACAACGTCGCCGCAGAAGAGAATACGAGCATCTTGGAGCTTGCCCATCTGGTCGCCTCGCTTGCGCCGCAAGGGACGCCTCGTGTTGTGTTCAAGCAGGAGCTTCCCGCTGGCTACGTGCCAGCACCGAAGAAAACTATTTGCATTTCCATTGCGAAGCTGAAAGTGCTTGGCTATCGCAGGAGATACAGCCTGCGCGAGGGGATGCGGCGCACGATAGAAAGCTATCGGTCGGAGTGAGATGACGAGAAAGCAAGACAAAAAGGAGAATCGCTGTGAAATTACTCGATTTGGCAAAGGCCTTTCAAGCAGGGTTCATACAGAAGAAACTTTATTGGCGGCTCATGCGCGAGCACATGCGCTCGCTTGTCGAGTTGCAGCACGTCGTCGCATGGAATGACAGCGTGAAACGCATCGAAATCCGAAAGAATGGTGTTGTTCTTGTCCATTCGAGGGGGGCAGATGGATGTGATGACGGTATTCGCTTTTACATAGATTTCGAGGAAACGATTTCGCGTGCGGAAGAGACTGTCGCACTGCAAGGCGATTATGAGCAGGAGGATTTTGATTTCCTGACGGGGTTCCTGCGCGATGGCGATGCCGTTCTTGATGTGGGCGGCAACGCGGGCATCTTCAGTCTCAATGTCGCAGCAGCGAAACGTGGCACAATCCTCTATACGATTGAGCCGATTCCCGTCACCTACGAAAAGATGCAGGCAAATCTTGCGCTCAATCCTCATCTTGCGAAGAACATCCACACGTTCAACCATGGATTTGCCGAGAAGCAGGGTGAGGCGGTGTTTTACTTGCCCGGCGCGTCGGAGGCGGCATCTATGCACCCAAATCGGGATGAATACTATTCGCTTGAGAGCACGGCAGATGGCGAGTATACGGGACGCATCAAGATGCAGGAAGTGCACTGCAAGCTTGACACGGTTGACCATTTCTGCGAGGCACATTCGATTGGAGCAGTTCGTGTGCTCAAATGCGATGTGGAGGGCGCGGAGCGCGATGTGCTCCGCGGGGCGCGCCGTATGCTTGAGGCATCGCTCCCCATTGTCTATGCGGAGATGCTTCGAAAGCATGCGAAGCGCTTTGGCTATCATCCGAACGAAATCATTTCCTACATGAAGGATCTGGGCTATCGCTGCACGACGTTCCGTGACCATCGGCTTGTTGAGCTTGCCGAAATGACAGACGAGACGCAGGAGGTTAATTTCTTCTTCCTGCATGGGGAGAACCATGCGGATATCCTAAGGCAGCATCTGGAAACATGAGGTGACGACATGCAGTGCTTGCAGGGAAAGACGATTCTGATTACGGGGGCGACTTCGGGGCTCGGCGAAGCGATGGCGCATCGTTTCGCCGAGGAGGGCGCTGCCATTGTTGCAGTGGGACGAAGCCGCAAGCGGGGCGAGCGGCTGATACGGGATCTGGTAGAAAAGATTCCTTCCGTCCGCGCACGGTTTTTCCCATGCGACCTGACGGATGCCAATGCAATTAACAGTTTGCGCAAGGCAGTTCAAGAGAGCGGATTTTTCATTGATATCCTCGTCAATAATGCGGGGGTTTTCAAGACATATCGGCTAGAAGAAATCACGCCCCAAGCGTATGACCTAGTATTTCGCACGAATGTTGCCGCAGCGATATTCATGACACAGGCATTCATCGAGGAGATCTGCGAGCGCCATGGCAATATCTTAAACGTTGCCTCGATCGGAGGTCTGCAATCGTATATTGCAGGCAGGAGCCAGTACCTTTATGCGCCTTCCAAAGCGGCACTCATCGAGTTTTCGCAGCTCTGCGCCAAGAATTATGCTAAGGATATCCGCGTGAACTGCCTTTGCCCCGGACCGAACGACACGCCCATCTACGAGAACAAGGACTTTTCCCGCATTCTGCCGTCCATTCCCATGGGGCGCATGGGCGAGCCGCTCGATGTGGCGCGGGCGGCTGCCTTTCTTATCTCGGAGGAGGCTTCCTACATCACGGGGGCGATTCTCACGGTGGACGGCGGCTCTTCCATTTGATGAATGAAAGGATAGTAGGATCATGGAACATTTCGACATACACTCGCATCTTTACGATTACCGCGTCTCGTTTACAGACGATTTCCGCTCCGTGCTGAGCGGGATCAAGGGAGAACTGGTCTACGTCCTCGACTGGAATGTCTACCATCTGTATGAGTCGGCATTTACAGGCATCGAGAGACGGCGCATATTCTTCGTCGATCCCGTGGAAGAGAAAAAGAATATGTATACAGTGCTGAACCTTATTTCCTTCTTTCAGCAGCTCGGCGTGCGGAAGAACTGGAAGGTCATCTGCTTCGGCGGCGGCATCACGCAGGATCTCACGACGATGGCGAGCAATCTCTTCCTGCGCAACATCGACTGGTATTTCTTCCCGACGACGCTGCTCTCGATGTGCGACTCCTGCATCGGCGGAAAGTGCGGCATCAATGTCGGCGCGTACAAGAATCAAATCGGCGTATTCTATCCGCCAAAACAGATCTTCATCGACACGCATTTTCTTGACACGCTCCAAGAGGCGGACTACCTGAACGGCTGGGGCGAGATCTTGAAGTTTTCGCTGACGAGCGATGCGGCGTTCTACCGCGAGCTCCAGGCAGAGCCTTCCTACATTCCCTGCGCGCGCATCGCGCACTACATCCATCGCGGGCTGTTGGAGAAGAAGAAGGTCATCGAGGCGGACGAGTTCGAGTCCGACCTGCGCCGCGTGCTGAACTACGGCCACACCTTCGGCCATGCGCTTGAGGCGTACACGAAACACGCCGTCGCGCATGGTACGGCCGTCATCTGGGGGATCGACGTCGCGAACTATCTCGCGATGCGCGAAGGACTGATAGGTGAGGCACTCTACCTCGATGTCAAAGCACTCATTAAGCGTGCCTTCCTAAAGAAGGAGATTGTGATTGCGGATCCGTACGCGGTGTTTGATACGATTCGCACGGACAAGAAGGTGCGCGGCAACACGCTCTCCTTTGCCATGCTCGACGGGGAAAGCCATTTGATCGTGCATCCGATGCAGCTAAGGGAGCCTTTGTACCGGATGTTCTGCGATTACTTGGAGACGACGCATGATTACTATCGCGCTTGACTGCGGGGCGAGCTTCTTAAAGGGTGCCGCCTTTGCAGCGGATGGCACGCTGCAGCGCTCTCTGCAAGTGGCGGCGCCGCCCGTCTGCCATGGCGAATCGGCGGAGGATCTCCTTGCGCCACGGCAGGCGTGTGCGCTCCTTTCTGCTGTGCGGGAGATGCTCGCACGCCTTACCAAAGGGCAGCGCCGCGCGCGCCTTTGCATCGCGAATGAGATGCATGGTTTTTTGCTCACGGACGCAAGGGGAATGCCGCAGATGGACTACCTCTCCTGGCAGCGTTCCTTTGGCACGGTTTCCGTGGCGGGCGAGACGGCCGTTTCCCGCATGAAGCGGCGCTGTGGCGAGGCGGTACGCCAAACGGGGATGCCGCTTCGCGGTTCGCTTCCCAGCGCAAACTTGCTGTATCTTGCTCGGAGCGGCATCCTGAAGCGCATGAGGGGCGAGCTGCTTTTCTGCACGCTGGGTGATTATATCCTGCGCACACTGTCGGGGCAGGCCGTTTTCACGCATCCAACGAACGCCGCAGCGAGCGGCCTCTACGATTTACAGGAGAGGGTTTGGAGTAAGCTGCTTCTTGGGGAAGTGGCTGCGGGGCGTATTTGTTTTCCATCCGTCGGAGAAGTACCTGTTTCCTTCGAGATGGGCGGTGTGACGTACGAGGCCCTGCCTGCCGTCGGCGATCAGCAGGCAGCACTTTTGGGCGCGGAGCTACGCGCAGACGGCCAGCTTTCGTTCAACCTTGGGACGGGCGCGCAGGTCAGCGTTCTGACAGATGATTTTACGCACGAGGAAGGCGTGCAGATACGCCCGTACTTCTTCGGGAAATACATCCGAACATTGCCTCATTTGCCATCCGGTCGAGCGCTTAACGTCTATATCCGTTTTTTGCAGGATGTGCTCGCACGCTTTGGCGTGGAAGCTGACGAAGCGAAGGTTTGGCAAGTGTTTTTGGATGCGGCAGATGCGGAAGAAGGCGAGCTGTTTGAAGTAGACATGAGCTTTTTTGAAAATCCCTGCTCCAAGCGGATCACTGGACTACTTGCCGGTTTCTCTGAACATGGATTCCATCTTGGCACGCTCGCGGCAAGCATCTTGCACGCCATGGCAAAAAACTTTCTGTGGGCGGCACGAGCGGTACGGAAAGAAGGTGATGTGAAGGAAATCCTATTCTCTGGCGGGGTCGCTAGACAGATTGAGCGGATTAGGATGGAAGTTGCGGCAGGCTATCCTACCGCACGGGTTCGTGTGGCGGAGAATGAAACGCTTCGGGGGCTGTGGCAGTATGGAAAGCAAGTGGTTTGATTGTGGCTAAGGAGGTCATACGATGAAAAAGAAGATTGCACTGCTGGACTGCACGCTGCGTGATGGCGCGTATATCAATGGATCGAAGTTCGGGATGAGCGCCATCAAAGGAATCATCAAGAAGCTGCAGGAGGCACGGGCAGATATCATCGAAGTGGGCTGGCTGAAGGATGCAGCGCATGCAGAAGGCAGTTCCTATTTCCATCTGCCGCAGGATGCGGCGCCGTACATGGTGGATCGCCAGGCAGACATCGAATACGTCGCAATGATCGACTGGGATCGTTACAACGTGGACAATCTCCCGCCGTGCGATGGAAAGTCCATCAATGCCGTGCGCGTCGTATTTCCACACGGAAAGCATAAAGAGGGAATTGCGGTCGCAAGGTGCGTGCGCGAAAAAGGCTATCGTATATTCCTTCAAGCGGCGAACACACTTGCCTACAGCGAGTCGGATTTGAAAGATCTTGCGCGGTGTATTAACGAATTTTGCCCCATCGCGATTTCTGTCGTGGACACATTCGGCGCGATGTTCGCGGAGGATTTGGAGCGCATTGTCCATACGCTCGATGCGGCACTCGCCCCCTCCATTGCTATGGGTTTCCACTCGCATAACAACCAGCAGCTGTCCTTCGCACTCACGATGCACTTTGTTGAGCTCCTCAAAAAGAGCGAGCGAAATGCGATTGTCGACGCGAGTCTCTGCGGTATGGGGCGTGGCGCAGGAAACGCGACGACCGAGCTTGTTGCGAGCTATCTCGACCGCAAGCAGGATGGCAACTACGACATGGATGCAATTCTAGACGCCATTGACACCTATATGGAGCCCTTCCAGCAGAAGTATACCTGGGGCTATTCGACACCGTACTTCATTGCAGGGATGTACCAATGTCATGTCAATAACATCGCGTACCTGCAGCGCAATCATCGGACGAATGCGCGCGATATGCGAAACATTATCGCCTCGCTTTCTCAGGCGGAACGGCGTAAGTACGACTACGACCTCTTGGAGAACCGCTATATCGAGAACCAGTCGCGCCTGATTGATGACGAGGTAACCGTGAAGACGCTCAGCAAGGCATTCGATGGGCGCACGGTGCTCCTAGTTGCGCCGGGTCGGTCTGTTCTTGACAAGCGGAAGGACGTGCAGTCGTTCATCGAACGGGAAAAGCCTGTCGTTATCGGCGTCAATGCGATCTGTGAAGGCTACGGATACGACTACTTGTTCTTCGTCAACAGCGCACGTTATGACTATGCGCAAAACACGCATGAAGAGTGCTTTGCTAAGACGAAGAAGATCGTGCTTTCGAATATCAAGACGGAAGGCACAACGGGCGAGCTTGTGCTCAATTTCAATCGCGCTGTCAAGCATGGCTGGCCGCATTTTGACAATGCCGTGATTGTAGCGTTACGCTTCCTAAACAGCATCGGCGCAAGGAAGGTCGCGATTGCTGGTTTTGATGGGTTCCGCCATGCCTATAACGAAAGCTATGCTGACCCGTCTCTACCGACACTTAATCCCGATAATCGCTGGGATGAACTCAACGTGGAAATTGCATCCATGTTCGAGGATGTGCGGGCGAGCACGCAGGGGCGTATGGAAATCTCGTTTGTGACGGAAAGTCTTTTTGATACGAACAGAAAGAAATGAAGGGCATACATACCGTTGCATGTGTGGATAATGATATATCAAAGTATTAACCGAATTCTTGGAAGTTTACCATTCCCTCGTAAAATCGTTCGTTATAAAAAGGGGATAGCGGTATGAAGAAGATGAAACGAGTTGTTGTTACTGGTGCTACGGGAGCTCTAGGAACAGCTCTTATTCGTAATCTTGTCACACATGGTATTGAGGTATATGCCGTTTGTCGACCGAAGAGTCCACGTATTGATAATTTGCCACAGCTTTCTGGTATGTATATTGTCGAGCGGAATCTTGCAGATATTGCCCATTTGTCGGATGATATCGGCAAGCCGTGCGAAGGATTCTATCATCTTGCTTGGGCAGGAACGGGAAGCCGTGCGAATCGTTTTGCACTTCCCCTGCAGGTACAGAATATCAGCTATGCCCTAGACGCCGTTGAAGCAGCACATTCGCTTAGAGCAGAGTTTTTTGTCGGTGCAGGCAGTCAGGCGGAGTATGGACTACATGATGAAATTTTGACACCAGAGACAGCGACGCACCCGATTAGTGGGTATGGTATCGCAAAACTTGCGGCAGGTGATATGACGCGCTTAGCTGCACATAGCCATGGCATGCGGCATATTTGGCCGCGAATATTGAGTATCTATGGAGAAAATGATGGAGACAATACGCTGATCTCTTTTGTCATTCGCTCGCTTTTGATGAGAAAACGTCCGCAGCTTACAGCAGGGGAGCAGATCTGGGATTATCTTTCGGCAAAAGATGCAGC